>JACPAN010000016.1 GCA_016180815.1 Elusimicrobiota bacterium | reverse complement strand
CGGCTATCAGTTGGGGCGCGATAAAGGTGCGGGGCCTGGCATCGGTGCGGGCTTGGGATTCCGGCATGCGGGCTTGGGCGTGGACTATGCGTTTGTGCCCTTCGGGGATTTGGGCGACACGCACAGGGTCAGCTTGTCGTTGAAGTTTTAGTTTTCGTCGCGCCTTTTAACAGCTCATCTAATACCGCGACTTGAGAAGCGAACGAATCCGAATAACTGCATAAAGAAGCGTAGGCTTCGGGAAGCTGATCCAAAACATAGGGATCGCCGAAGGAAACAGCCAGTAGAGGCGTTTGAGGCGCGCTTTGCCGCGCCAAATCGTTGATGGTTTTAATTTCTTGAGCATCGAGCCCGATGGCGCCGGCAAAGGCGCGCGGTTTGTGAAAAATACCCAGAACAAGAGGCCAATCCTGATTTTTTGAGCTCGGTTTGATGGGATGATAGCGTCGCGCCTCAAGCAGTTTTCTAAAGGAATCGGCGCGGCTTTTATCATGCATGAACCGGATCAGGTTGCGCGCCGCCGTGCCCAGGTTTGGGAATGAGCGCCGGATGCTTCCTAAATTCCAACCCCGTAGGTTTTGAAGTTTGACTTTATTGTTGCCGAATTCCATATAGCGCAGGTTCGCGGGCGCCGCAGGAAGCGCCGGGCCGGGCCGCCGCCATTGAATCGAGGCGCGGGCCAGCAACAGCGCGGATTTGGCATGTTCTTCCTCGAGCCTGTGGAATGTTTCGCGCGAAAAGGCGGCTGTCGGCTGCGGCAGGCGTGCGGCTAAAGCCTTGATCCTACCCAATGCGCGCTCAACGGCGGCTTGAGGCAGGCGCCCTTGTCCATAAAGATTTTTGATGATACGGATGGCGGCCCGGGAATCCGGAGGGTAAAGGAGCAGGTCGTTGCCCGCTTCCAGCGCCAACAAAATCGCTTCTTCTTCGCCGAAATTTTTCTGAATGGCGCCCATCATCAAAGCGTCGGTGACGACCAAACCGTCGAAACCCAGCCGTTTCCTTAAAATATCCGTGACCCAGCGCCGGGATAGGGAAGCCGGCTTGGCGTCCACGTCAGGGCCGGCGATATGAGCCGTCATCACGGACTCGGCCGTAGCGGAAAGCGCTTCATAGGGTTTGAGGTCATGATCGTTCATGGCCGCCAGCGGCCGCTCAATGGCGGCCAGATCAAGATGAGAATCAACGCGCGTATCGCCGTGGCCAGGAAAGTGCTTGAGGCAGCCGGCAATGCCTTGGCTGTTTAAGCCTTCCAGAAAAGACCGGGCATGGGCGGTAACTTCCTGATGCCCGGACCCGAAGGCCCGGGTGCTGACAATGGGGTTATCCGGACGCAGATTAAGATCGACCACCGGAGCGAACGCCCAATTAATGCCCACGGCCTTGGCTTGACGCCCGGTGATTTCTCCTTTCAGGCGGGCGTTTGCCGTATCCCGGCTTTGGCCGATGCCCATGCTAGACGTCAGTTCAACCGCGTCTTGCAATTGGCTGCCGGCTCCGTTTTCAAAATCCGCCGCGAATAAGAGAGGCGATTGCGCGGCCATCAGCAGCCTGCGGGTCAGTTCGTAGGTTTCCCGCGCCGTACCCCCATATAAACAGAAGCCGGAGACTCCTTCTTTGGCCAAGGATTCGGCTTCTTTGGGGTCGTGAACGCCGAAACGGAAGGCCGGCATCACCAAAGCCGCAATCTTGTGCATATGCCGGTATCATATCGAATAAGCCCGCATTCACGAGCCTGTCCTTGCTTTTTGACCTATGGGCTGGTACATATAAAAGAGGCCTTTTTCGAGGGAAAATGAGTCGTTTTATTTATCCATTTATCATGATGATGATCATGCCCTGGACGCTTGAAGCCAGGGATCTGGAGCTTGTTGATTTGGAGGGATTGAGCGAAAAAATCATCTGCAATGATGACGGCGCAGGAGAGGAAACGGAAGATGAAGGTTCCGGAAATTCGGCCGGAGCAGGAGCGTCCTGCAGCCGCGTCGTCAGCAGATTAGACAGCATGATCGATCAAGCCGCAGCCGGCATTAAATTTACGGTTTCAAACGGCGATTGGGGGCAGTTGGAGAGTCTGGCCGGTTCCGGGGATGGCGCTGATTACACTGAAATGATGCGTTTATTGGGGAGTATTCGTCCGGCCCGAACCGCAGCTTTAACGGATTCAAGCACGCGTCTGGGCGAAGAAGCCAATCAGGGCGCTAATTCAGGGCATACCGTGGGCACGCGCACATTCGGCGGCGGCCGCAAAGGAGATGGTGGAGGGTCCGGGGGCCGTTCAGCAGCGGCTGTCCCTCTCCCATTTAATATTTCGGTGGACGTGGAAGCGGCGATGCCCGCCAGCAGAAGACGTTCGCGTGTTCATGATCCCGGCGGCATCGAACCGGCTGAGGTCAGGCCGGCGGCTGCGCGTTATACGGGGGACGAGGTTTCAGGCGAAACATCGCCCACGGCGATCCGGCCCAATCGAACCGGCCCTACGGGGAGGCCGGAACTCCATCAATCCACGCTGCCGCCGCCATTGGGTACCCCGGCTTCGGGAGGCATGTCTTTTAATTGCGCGCGCCAACGAACGCAGTTGTTAAGGGAACTTCGTGTCAGGAATTGCCCAACGCCCAATCAAAAAGCGCGCGAACTTTGCGCGGACGGGGGCGTGATCACCCTGCCGGCCAGAGGCGCTGCAGACGCCTGCCCATAAAAATAGGGACAGACACCATTGTCCTTTTTCAGGTGATTAATTTTCCAAGAATTTGCGGTTTTCCCGTGGCGCCTGTTGTCTGCGGCAAATGATTGGGCCGTCCGCGCCAAGCGCACCAGGCCATCAGCGCAAACGCCATGGCTTCTTTGGCTTCGGCATGAACGCCATAATGATCCGTGGGCGCGATGGGATGCCCGGGGAGGCGCTCCTTAAGCAGTTTCATCAGCAGCAGGTTATGCACGCCGCCGCCGCTGGCGAGAACCGGAGAGCGGGGGAATTTTTTGATGGCCGTTGAAATCGTTTCAGCCGTCAACGCAGCCAAAGTGGCCAGCTTGTCTTCAATCCTTTTTATTTTTCCGAAGCCGCGTTCGAGAAAGTTTTGATTGAACAGCTCCCGCCCGGTGGATTTGGGAGGGTTTTTCAAAAAATAGGCATGGCCGCAGGCCCGCCGCAAAGCGGCATCATCGATGGTCCCGCGCCCGGCCCGGCGGCCGTCTTGATCATACGCCATGCGTCCGCGCGTCGAGAGTGAGACCGCCAAATCCATCAGGCAATTGCCGGGACCGGTGTCGAAGGCGATGACATGTTCCGGTTTTTCGGATACGATCGTGATATTGGCGATGCCCCCGATATTGAGGCAAATCACCGGCGCGAGGCGATGAAAGCGGAACCAATCAAAAAAAGGCGCCAACGGAGCGCCTTGGCCGCCGGCCGCCATATCCCCGGGCCTGAAATCTGCGATGACGGGCAGGCCCAAACGCTCGGCGATTATGGCCGGCTCCCCGATTTGCAATGTATTGGCCGGCCGGTCATCCGGGCCGTGGTAAATGGTTTGGCCGTGGCTGCCGATGATTTCGACGGAGAGTTTCGGATTTTTGATTTTTAGCCGGCGAACTTCGTCGCCGGCGGCCCGGGCGAAAAATTCGCCCAGTTCGAAATTGAGCCGGGAAATTTCCGGAGTTTTCATGTCGACGGCGGCTAGGACGCGCCGTCTCAGTTGCGCTGGGTAAGGGTAGGTTCGATGAGCGATTAATTCAACCGGCTTTTTTTTGTTCGACTCGTCGATGTTGATCACCGCGGTCGTGACGCCGTCCGCGGACGTGCCGGAAATCAGTCCCAATGCGCAGCGATGCGTCATGTCAGCGCCGAGCGCAAGGAATGGCGGTGTTTGGACAGGAGCCGGATGGCTTGGGAGCGGTTGACGCCTTTTTTAGCCATGACAATGGCTACTTTGCTGCGGCCTTTAGCCAAGCGCAGATGCCTGAGGGCCTGGCTGCGATTAAGGCCGGTCAATTCCTGCACGATGCGGATGGCGCGTTCCTTGAGCTTGTTTGATTTGATTTCAAGATCGACCATCAAATTGCCGTAAACCTTGCCCAGGCGCACCATGGCCGCGGTGGTGATCATATTCAAGGCCATTTTAGTAGCGGTGCCGGCTTTGAGCCGGGTCGAGCCCGCAATGACCTCCGGGCCCACGTTGAGAGAAATCAGAACGTCGATTTTAAATGTTGAGCGGCGAGCGCTGAATTCTGAATTGCAAGTCACCAGGATGACCCGGCAATCGCGGCGCCGCGCTTCTTTGAGAGCGGCCAGCACAAAGGGGGTGATGCCGCTGGCGGCGATCCCGATCACCACATCGCCGGGCCGGATTTTCAGGCGAACGGCCCGGCGTCCCGCGAAAGCGTCGTCTTCCGCGCCCTCCTGGGACCTAAAAACCGCCTTTGACCCTCCGGCCATAATGGCCTGAATGCGGGCGGGCGGCGTATGAAAAGTGGGCGGGCATTCCGCCGCTTCCATAACACCCAACCGGCCGCTGGTGCCCGCGCCGACGAAAAAAATGCGGCGCCCTAGCCGCCAGGCATCCACAACCATGGCCACGGCGCGCTTGATCGAGGATAATCCGGACTTGAGGGCGCGAATCGCAGACTCATCTTCTTGATTAATGACATTAAGGATCGCGCCTGCGTCCAACGTATCGATGGTTGTGGTTTTTGGGTTGACCCGTTCGGTGGCCAATCCGTGGTATTTGCGCATAGGGCCATAATAGTGAATTTGATCGAGGCAGCGAATATTTCGTATATAGGCCTAAAGTCCTATTGGGATACAGGCTCAGGCTTGGGTAAATTTGCCCAATAGGCCCATTTATTGCTTCAATACTTCTGTAAAAATAAAATAAGGTTATGATTCGGGTGGGAATGCGAGGATTAGCGATTATAGCGGGGCTATTGGCGGCCCTATACCCTTACGCCTGGGGGGTCCCCTTAACCCCTGAAGCCACGGAAACCAATAAGTTTTTATCTAATTTAACCAGCGGCGGTTTCGCGAAAGCGGCGGTCGTGGGCATCTTAGAAGACATCACCCCTGTATGGAATTTGCTGCCGTTTGAACTGTCCCCTCTTGAAGATGAAATCAGCCGGTTGGTGGAACGCGAGACGGTCCGGCGGGCCAGCATGCTGGTTCGAACAGGGGTTGGTGAAATCGGTTTAACGGGCCCGCTTTCCTTATCAAGCGGCGTTTATGTGCCCGGCAGCGCTTCAGCCCGCCGTTCAAATTCTTCGCGGCGGCCGGTCAGGTTGCGCGCCAAAGTTTCGCCGCATCGCATCGGCCTATCTTTTCTTCTGCGTTTTTAAGCGACGACAATCCTTGAGCCGTTATCCTTGGGGGGATTTTTTATTTAAAGAGGCCGTTGGTTCAGTAGAGGCTCTTTATTGTGCACTTTTTTCCAGTAGGCGGCCACCGGGGTTCCAAAAATGTACAACACGGGGATGGCGATCAGCATGGCCGCAGGCCCGAAGCGGATCATCACAAGCGCCGCAAGCAGGGCCAAAAAAATCGCATTGCGCTTAAAGTGGGATGATTTTTTGACGGGAGCCTTGAGGCTGCGGTAGGGAAAGTGCGAAACCATCAGGAAGCCCAGCGCGGCGAAGAGAAAAATCATGGCCCGGCGCAGTCCTGTTTCATGGCCCTCAAAGATGGAATTGCCCAGTCCCTGGCCTAGAAACAGCAGCAGGGCCACCCACATCAAGGAAGCCCCGGTAATCGGCAGGCCGTCGAAATACGCGCCGGGTTTCGACGCTTGACCGGCGCTTTGATTGAAGCGAGCCAGGCGGAAAGCCCCGGACAGAAGATAGGCGAGGCACGCCCCGAAACTGAAGAAACTGGGGCGATCATCAAATAAACATACGTAAAAAACAATGACCGGAGCCACGCCGAAACTGACTAAATCAGCCAGGGAATCAAGCTCAAGACCGAGGGCGGAACTGACATGCATTTTCCTCGCCACAAAACCATCCAAGAAATCGCAGCAGCAGGCCACGAAAAGCAACGCCCCTAAGATTGTAAAAAAGCGCGCCGAATCCTCAAAAAACATGTCCCGTTTGGTCAGGGCCAGCCAAATGACCATAAAACCAAAACCCAAGTTGCCCAACGTCAGCATGGTCGGGATCCACTCGCGTTTTAATTTCTTTTTAATGTTCATATCCCCCGATGACGCTTCGTCCGGCGTCAACCTTGTCCCCGACGCGGATTTTGAGATTCACCCGCTCTTTGGGCAGCTCAATTTCCACGCGGGAGCCTAATAATATCATGCCCAACCGTTCCCCTGGTTTCAAGGAGCTTCCTTCCTCGGTCCAGGTGAGTATCCTTCGCACCAGAAACCCCGTGATTTGGCGAACGACGCAAAGACCCAGCCTCGGGTTTTGAATTTCGATGGTCGCCGAAGCATTGAGGTGCGAGGCTTGTGGATCGTAAGCCGGCAAGAATTTTCCGTTTTTCCGGGTGATTCGCGTCACCTTGCCCTCGAACGGAACCCATTGCACATGAACGTCGATGGGGGAAAGAAAAACGCCGATGCGAAGCCGCCTATCCGCGGGATTGGCCCCGGGAATCTCGGTGATATCCGTGACTTTCCCTTCGGCAGGGGAAATAATGGGCTGTTCTCCCGGCTTAAGACGGCTCAATTCTTCCGGGTTCGGCCGGCGTTGAGGATCCCTGAAAAACCACGCAACCAGAGAAGTGATCACGGCCAGAATACCCGTGATCGCCCACGCTGTCATGGTTTGAGACGCCCAGGCCCAATAACCGGCGGCCAGCGTTGTCGTCGAAAAGCCGATTATCCACCGCCAGCCCTGGGCGGCTATGGGCCAGCGTCCTCCGGAGCTCGTCGAAGTTTCCGAGACGGAATTTTTTTTAGGAGGACGCTGGGTTATCGTCGCCGGCCCCCGCCGCCCTCGCCTGCGCCTTGGCGTCGTTCCCCGCGGTTTTGCATCCGGTCGCCCTGACGCTGCATGCGTTCCCCGCGGTTTTCGCGATGCTCGCCCCTGTTTTGCATCCGGTCGCCCTGGTGTTCCATCCGTTCCCCGCGTTTTTCCATTTTATCGGCCCGGTGCTCCATATGATTGGCCGCGCGTTCGTGCCCCGAGGCATCCAGGCGTTCGGCTTTTTTGTCCAAATGCTCCGCTCTCTTTTGCACGCGTTCGCCGCGTTCCTCGCGACGCTCGCCGCGGTTTTCAAGCCGCTCTCCTTGATTTTCCAAGCGCTCGCCGCGGTTTTCTCGCCGTTCGCCTTTATTCTCAAGCCGCTCGCCCTGATTCTCTAAACGTTCGCCGCGTTCCTCGCGACGCTCATCGCGGTTTTCCAAACGTTTGCCGGCATGCCGTTTGATTTTTCTGCGCCTGTGCCCGGGGGCGTTCTCTGAATTGCCGGGGCCGCCTTCGGCGTTTTTCAGGGCCGGGCTGGCGGGCGTGGCTCCTGGCTCGCCGGGCGTCGGGTCAGCCGGGATTGTGCCGCTGGGTGTTTCATCCGGCGTTTGGGCTTGAAGAGAAGTCACGCCCATCAATCCGCCGAGCGCTAAAAAAGCGAACAGTTTCATTTTTTTGTTCATGTTTTTGTCCCTCCCAAAGTTATGATCGTTTTGTGCTCTTTGTCATCGATGATCAAGTGTACACCTTGAAATTGATCAATCAAGGTGCAAATGGTCACTTCAGAGATTATATAAATTGCGGTTGAATACCCCATGTGTTAGAATATTAGCAGTCTTGGCGTTTAACTGCTAATTATCAAAAGACATTTAATTACATGAGAATTTTGGAAGAAAAAGAGCGGCAAAGGCGCCGCAAGCGTTTGCTGCAAGCCGTTATTTTGGAGTACATCCATTCCGGTGATCCTGTGGCCAGCTCTACGGTTTCGAAAGTGGACGGCATGGATCTTTCCTCCGCGACCGTCAGGAATCTTCTTCATGATCTCGAGCAGGAGGGTTTATTGACCCAGCCGCATACATCGGCCGGCCGCGTCCCGACGGATAAAGGCTACCGTTATTATGTGGATTATCTCCTCGGTCTTCAGGAAGTTTTGGAGGCTGAGCAAGTTCGCATCGAGGAAGAATACCGCAAGCGCATGGGGGAGATCGAATCAGTCCTTTCCCAAACTTCCTATATGCTGGCTTATCTGTCCCATCATGCCGGTTTTGTTTTAAAACCAAAACTCGACGTCAGCGTCCTGCAAAGAATGGAGTTGATCCCCTGCGGCCAGGGCCGGGTCCTGCTGGTTTTGGTGGCGAAAAACGGATTGGCGCGTTCACGTTTGGTGGATGCGTCCCGCGATTTCAGCGAGGATGAATTGCGCCGGGTATCCCGTTGGGTGAACGATTCTTTTCAGGGAAGAACGTTCCAGGAATTATGCCTGGGTTTTGAAGCCCAGGTCAGCGACAAGATCGAGGAGGAGCTTCGCAGCACCCGGGATATCCTTCGGGCGTTTATGGAGCCGGTCGCGGCCATGGCCAAACAAGAAAACGACGGGGCGCTTTTGTTGGAGGGCGCGGCCAATGTGCTGACCTCCCCTGATTTCAGCGGAGCTTCGGTCACCATGAGGCGATTGGCCGATACTCTGGAGAACCGCGATGAAATGATGGCGCTTCTGAAGAAAGAGGTGGAACGGGCCGAGGCCAAAGCGCATAAAAGCGTTTCGGTCGTGATTGGGAGGGAGGCGTCTTCCCCGGAATTCAAAGATTTGGCGGTGGTCGCCCGGTCGTTCGAGACCGAGGATCATACGGTCGGGGTTTTGGGCATCTTAGGCCCCAAGCGTATGGAATACGGCCGCATGGTGTCTTTGGTGGAAGCCGTGCACCGCGCTTTGCAAAAGGCGCTGGAGAAATTAACCATCAGCGCCGAGCACGGCAAGGGAGGGTTGTTGCCCGATGACGCAGCAAAACGAATCGGTCCGACAGACAACGCCTGAGGCGGCGCCCTCCGTCGAGGATTCAGCGCGCGCCGAGAAATTGGCGGAGGTGGAGTTGGCCCGCCAGGCCTTGGCCGAAAAGGTCAGGCTCGCTGATGAATTCAAGGATCAATGGCTGCGGGCGATGTCCGATCTCGACAATTACCGCAAGCGTGTGGAAAAAGAGAAAGCCGACATCATGGGATTCGCCGTCAGCAGCGCGCTGGGCCTTTTCTTGCCCGTTTACGAGCAGCTTTGTCAGGGGCTGGGCCTTCTTGAGGCGTCTAAAACCGTCGACCCAAAGGTTAAAGAAGGGTTCTTGCTCATCGTTAAAAATATCGAGAAGATTTTTTCGGACCAAGGTTTGACGAAAGTCCCGGCTAAGGCCGGAGAGCGTTATGATCCCCTCTGCCATGAAGTCGTGGGCATTGAGGAAGGATCGGCTGATGAGGGCCTGATCGTGCGCGTCCAACAGGACGGCTATCGTCTGGGCGGCCGCCTACTGCGGCCGGCGCGCATCGTGGTCTCGGCTAAGGCCAAAAACAGCAAGGATTCATTGAAGTCATAGGAGGCATGTTATGTCAAAGATTATCGGTATCGATCTCGGAACATCCAATACCGCGGCTGCGGTGATGGAAGGCGGGAAATCCGTCATCGTCCCCAGCGCGGAAGGAACCACCGTGGGGGGCAAAGCCTTCCCGTCCTACGTCGCGTTCACCAAGGACAACCAGCTCTTAGTCGGCGAGCCCGCCCGGCGTCAGGCCGTGGCCAATCCTGAGGGAACGGCGGCGGCGTTTAAGCGCAAAATGGGCACGGATTTCAAATACCATTTGCAGGGCAAGGATTACACGCCCCAGCAATTGTCCGCTTTCCTTTTGCAAAAGGTCAAACGCGACGCCGAGGCGTTTTTAGGCGATAAAGTCGAGAAAGCCGTGATCACGGTCCCGGCGTATTTCAATGATAACCAGCGCCAGGCCACCAAAGACGCCGGGCAAATCGCGGGTTTGGAAGTCGTGCGCATCGTCAATGAGCCCACGGCCGCCTGTTTGGCTTATGGGCTTGATAAAAAAGGCAAAGAAGAAAAAATCATGGTCTTTGATCTGGGCGGCGGCACGCTGGACGTCACGGTCATGGAGTTCGGCCACGGGGTTTTTGAAGTGATTTCGACGTCGGGCGACACTCAGTTGGGCGGCACGGACATGGATAATACTTTGGTCGATCATGTCACCGGGCAATTCCGCAAAGAGTCCGGCGTGGATTTGAAAAACGACGCCCAGGCCATGCAGCGGGTCCGGGAAGCCTGCGAAAAGGCCAAAATCGAGTTGTCCAATCTTTTTGAGACGGACTTGAACATCCCCTTCGTGGCCAACACCAAGGAAGGCCCCAAGCATTTGGCCATGAAATTGACGCGTTCGACCTTGGAGAGCCTCGTGGAATCCATCGTCAAACGCTGCAGGGAATCCATTGATCAGGCATTTTCCGACGGAAAATTAAAACCTGCGGACATCACGCGCATCATTTTGGTCGGCGGCCCGACGCGCATGCCCATCGTGCAGCGCTTCGTCGAGGATTACGTGGGCAAAAAAGTCGAGCGCGGCATCGATCCCATGGAGTGCGTGGCCATGGGCGCCGGTATTCAAGCCGCCGTGCTGACCGGCGAGGTCAAGGATATTTTGTTGTTGGACGTGACCCCCTTGACTTTAGGGATCGAGACGTTGGGCGGGATATTTACCCCGCTGATCGAGCGAAACACCACGATCCCGGTCAAAAAATCCCAGACATTCTCAACGGCGGCCGATAATCAGACCGCGGTGACCGTGCAAGTGCTCCAAGGCGAGCGCCCGATGGCCAAAGACAACGTGTCGCTGGGCCGTTTTGATTTGGTCGGGATTCCTCCGGCGCCCAGAGGTTTGCCTCAAATCGAGGTAACCTTCGACATCGACGCCAACGGCATCATCCATGTTATGGCCAAGGATTTGGGTACGGGCAAGGAGCAGAGAATTTCAGTGAGCGCGCCTAATAAGCTGGATAAAGCCGAGATCGATAAATTCGTCAAAGAAGCGGAGCGATTCGCCGATGAAGACAAGAAGAACAAGGAAGTCATCGAGGCCAAGAACGAATTGGATACGGCGGTGTACGCCACGGAAAAGGCCTTGAAGGATTACGGCGATAAAATTTCGCAGGAAGAACGATTGGCCGTAGAGCGCGAGCTGGAAGCCGCCAAAAATGCGTTGAAAGAAGACGATGCCGTGAAATTGCGCCAGGCCAAGGAAAAGCTCTTGGGCGCCAGCCATAAATTGGCCGAAGCCGTTTACAAGGACGCCCAGGCAAAATCAGCCGCGGGTGCTGCTGCCGGCGCCGCAGGCGGCGCCAAATCCGAAAACGGCAAGGATAAAGTCGTGGACGCTGAGGTTGTTGAAGAGCCTAAAGAAGGGGGCCAGTAACGAGTGCCGCGCGATCCTTATGAAGTTTTAGACGTTCCCAGAAACGCCACGGAAGAAGAACTTAAGCGGGCTTTTCGAAAACTCGCCCTTAAGTATCATCCCGACCGGAATCCGGGATCCCAAGAGGCTGAAAACAGCTTCAAGGAAATCAATGCCGCTTACGAAATCCTAAGCGACGCCAGAAAGCGTCAGCTTTACGATCAATACGGTTTCGCCGGCGTTGAATCAGGAGCTGCCGGCGGTCCGGGCGGGGCTCAAGGGTTCGGGGGCGCCGGAGATTTCGGGTTTGGGGATATCTTCGAGGATGTGGTTGAGGGCCTCTTTGGCGGCGCCCGCCGCTCGCGGCGCGTTCATAAAGGCGCGGATTTAAAATACGAGCTCAACGTGACTTTGGAAGAGTCTTACCGGGGAACCGAGATGCCGTTGAAAGTGAAAAAGAGGGAAGCCTGCCCAAAGTGTCACGGCACGCGCGCGAAACCGGGAACCACCCCTAAAACCTGCCCGACTTGCCACGGCTCCGGAAAGATTCAGATGGTGCACGGCTTTTTCGCCTTATCGCAAGCCTGCAATCGTTGCCATGGAGAAGGCCATATTGTGGAGAGCCTCTGCAATTTTTGCGGCGGCGCCGGGCGCGTGGAAAAAGCGGTGGAGGTCAGGTTGCGCATCGCGCCGGGCATCGCCACAGGCACCACATTGAGGATCAGCGGAGCGGGCGACGCCGGCGAGCGGGGCGCGACGCCCGGCGATCTTTACGTGCACGTCGTGGTCAAGGATGATCCGCGCTTCGAGCGCAACGGTGATGATTTGGTCCATGACGTGCGACTGACTTTTCCTAAAGTGGCGTTAGGTTGCGAGATCGAAGTTCCGACGTTGAACGGGGAGAAAACGCGGGTCAAGGTTCCGGCCGGAACGCAAAACGCCACCATGCTGCGCATCCGCGAGCGCGGCATGCCGCGTTTTCAGGGACGGGGCCACGGCGATTTGTTCGTGCGCGTTTCGGTCAATGTCCCTAAAGACTTGAGCGGCCATCAGAAAGAGCTGCTGGAGCATCTTGAGAAAAGTTTCGAAGAAGACAATGAGGGCTTTTTTAAGAAGGTATTCAAGCGATGAAAAAAAATAAAAGTTCCAACCTCGGCGCGTTCGGCCCCTTATTCAGCGACCCGGAACCTGAGCCGTCGGCCCCTTCTTCGGTCGACAGGCCGGCGGATGTTCCCGCGACCGTTTCTAAAAGCAGAGAATTTTTGAAGCGCCCCCTCGTTTTTCTTGATTTGGAAGCCACGGGCTTGGACACGGCCATGGACCGGATCGTCGAGATTTGTTTGATCCGCGTCACGCCCGACGGTCTCGATGAAAATTTTACCAGCAGGATCAATCCGGGCATTCCCATCCCGCCCGAATCCACGGCCATCCATGGCATTTCCGACGCGGATGTGCGCAATGCTCCGTTTTTCAAGGCTGTGGCCCCCAAAGTCGAGCAATTTTTAACGGACGCGGATTTGGGAGGCTACAATATCGCGCGTTTCGACGTGCCGATGCTGGCCAATGAATTGGCCCGCGCCGGCCTGTCCTTGGGCGCGGAGAGACGGCGCATCATCGACGCCATGAAAATTTTCCACAAAAAAGAATCCCGTGATTTGGCGGCCGCCTATAAATTTTATTGCCGAAAAACTCTGGAGTCTCATCACAGCGCGCAAGCGGACACGGCCGCGGCCAGGGATATTTTTTTCGGGCAGCTCGACATGTATCCGGATTTGCCCAAGGACGTTGACGCCTTGCACGCGTTCTGTAACGCGTTGGACAGCCGTTTCGTCGACGGCGAGGGGAAGTTTTCCTGGCGCCACGGCCAGGCGCATTTTAATTTCGGCAAGCACAAAGGCCATTCCCTTCAGGAAGTCGCCCGGATCGACCGGGATTATTTGATCTGGCTGATGGAAGGCTCCGGCTCGTCTCCCGAGTTGGCCGCCATCTGCCGCAACGCCTTGGACGGAGAGTTCCCACGCCGCAGTTCCTAGCCACTCACCTTAACGCGCAGTCGAAAACTTTTGAAATTGTGGGCCAAGAAGCCCGTCATATCGCGCGGGTATTGAGGAAAAAGCCGGGCGATGTTTTACGCTTGTTCGATGGCAAAGGTTCGGTTTTTTTCGGAGAAATTACGGAGGCCGTCCCTGAGCGGGTTGCCGGGCGCGTGCTTGAACATCCGCCCGCCAAATCAGCGGCCGCCGGTCATTGGCCCTGGGAAATTCATCTTTATCAGGCTTTGCCCAAGGGTTCAAAATGGGATTGGGTTTTGGAAAAGGGGACGGAAGTGGGCGTGACCCGTTTCGTGCCCCTGATTTCAGAGCGGACTATTGTCCGCGTGCCGAGCGGAGAAGTTTCCAGAAAAACCGCGCGCTGGAGAAAAATCGTCCAGGCCGCGGCCAAACAATGCGGGGTGGCGCGTTTGCCTATTGTGGAGGAGCCGCAGTCATTCGGCGAAGCCTTGCAGCAAGCGTCTAAAAAAGGCGGCCTTCTGCTTTTTGCCTGGGAATCCGAACTTGCCGAACCTATTTGGACGGCACTGGCTAATCAAAGCAAGCCTTCTTTAGTTTCGCTTTTTATCGGTCCTGAAGGAGGATGGAGTTTGGATGAAGCAGAGACAGCCAAAAAAGCGGGAACTCGTCCCGTGGGTTTAGGCCCCCAGGTGTTGCGCACGGAAACCGCGCCTATCGCAGCCATCGCTATGCTCAATGCTTTATTAAGCCGTTAACGATAAGCGTCTTTGCGGTGTTTAATACGGTAAACGTAGATAATTTTTGTTTTATCATCCACACGATAGAGAATACGCCAGTCTCCAGAGCGCAAGCGATAGCCTTGGTCCGCGGTTAATTTAAGACAGCCGGGAGGGCGGGGGTTGTCAGCCAAAACAGCGAGTTTCTTTTTGATCTGGTTGAAGATGAAAGAATCCAGCGAATCTAAATCCCTTTGCCCGGAAGGGAGAATTTTGAGGGCGTACATTACCTGCGGCGGGCTAGGTATTCTTCAAAGCTGACCGCTTCTTTTTCGTGCGGTTTGTTCATCTTAAAATCTAAAAGGTCTTCCTTGAGCTCTTCTTGCGCCAGTTTTTCTTCGATCGCTTTTTCCACGAAAAAACCCTGTTTAAGGCCATGGTCGGCGCAATAGCGGCTGACTCTCTCGGCTACCTTGGACTCGATTTTTACGGCCAATGTTTTTTTAGGCATCGCTTAGAGTCTACCATGAGAACCAATATTTTTCAACTATAGTTAGTAAATACTAACTTTTGCATACATTAGGCAAATGATCCCCAACCGGGGCCCATGAGATAGAATGAAAGGCGATGAAAGTTTACGTCACCAGTTTCGGGTGCCGGGTCAATCAATACGAGGGCGAGCGCGTGCGCGAGGGATTCGTTCGCCGTGGCGCTTTGTTCACGCCCGATTATCACGAGGCGGATGTCTGCGTCGTCAACACCTGCTCGGTGACGGATAACGCGGATAAAGACGCCCGCCGGTTGTTGAGAAAAATCGGCCGTGACAACCCGGCGGCCAAACTCGTCATCACCGGCTGTTACGCGTCCAGGGCGCCCGGAGAGCTTCAGGATTTATTTCCGCAGGCCTTGATCGTGGGCAATGAAGGCAAAGATTCCATCCCGGCGTTAGCGGATTGTTCCATGGGTTTGGGGACCGACGGCCGTGCGATTTCCTCTTTTTACGGGCATACGCGGGCGTATATCAAGGTTCAGGACGGGTGCAATATGCGCTGCACCTATTGCATTATCCCAAGCACGCGCCCGGCGATGGAATCAAGGCCCGTGGCTGAAATTTTGGCGGAGATCGAGGGCTTGCTCCGAGCCGGCTACAAAGAATTCGTTCTTTGCGGAATTCGCTTGGGAAGGTACTGGGATCGCAGCGCGGATCCTGACGGAAAATCCGTTGATTTGCCGGGATTAATCGAGCGCATCGCGGCCCTGGACGGCGATTTTCGCATCCGCTTGTCCTCAATCGAGATCACGGATTTAACCGACCGTTTTTTGGCCGCTTATGCCAAAACGCCCAAAACCGTGCCGTATTTTCATCTTCCCTTGCAATCCGGCAGCGATGCGGTCTTAGCCTCCATGAAGCGCTGGTACGGCACCCGTTTTTATGGCGAGCGCATTGAAGCCGCCCGGCGTTCGCTGGGGCAGAGCCTGGCTATTTTTACGGATTTGATGATCGGTTTTCCTTCGGAAACAGGGGAGCTTTTTGATGAATCGTTGGCTTTCGCCCGTAAGATCGGATTCGCAGGCATGCACATTTTTCGCTTCAGCTCCAGGCAGGGAACGCCGGCCGCCTCTATGGAGAACGTTGTTGACGTCCTGGAGCTGGACCGGCGGTTCAAGGATTCGCATGCCCTTGATGGGGAGCTTCGCGCGGCCTTTGCCGGGCGCTTTATCGGACGGCAGCTTCGCGTCTTATGGGAGGAAGCGGCGTTGGAGGGACTCAAGGGTCATGCCGAGAATTTCCTTCCGGTCGTCGAAATGCGGCAAGGCCGGGACCAGTCGCCGCGCGCCAATGAATGGCAAACTGTTACAATCAATCATGCGGATGGGAGCCGGTTGATCGCCAGTCATGCCTAATTGCCTATTTTGCCGCATCATCGAAGGGGAAACGCAGTCGCAGCAGGTGTTCGCCAATGACCGTTTGGTGGCTTTTAAAGACATCAATCCTCAGGCGCCGGTGCATATCCTGATCGTGCCGAAAAAGCATGTGGCGGCCTTGTCATTGGCCGAAGTCGAGGACCGGGACATATTGGGGGAGATCCAATTGACGGCCAAGAATATCGCGGCCAGCATGAAATTGGAAGGTTTTCGCCTGGTTTTAAATAATGGTAGAATAGCGGGGCAAAGCGTGGATCATATCCACTATCATCTTTTAGGCGGCCGGCGATTGACGTGGCCGCCCGGATGAGCGGTTCGAATGTTCCGTGATTTGACAAAATTGGGTCTTTTTTTTGTGAGGTGATTGATTGTGCCAGAAGTGAGAGTCAGGGAAGGGGAACCCGTCGAGGAGGCCCTGCGTCGTTTTAAGAGAGAATGCGAACGGGAAGGGATTCTTCAAGAGATCAGAAAGAGAGAGTTTTTTGTCCCGCCTTCGGTCCGGCGTAAACAAAAATTGGCTGAGGCCAGGCGAAAGCTCCGCCGCCGCCGTACTTATTAGAACGCGGTCCATTGAGTTCGGTGTTTGCATTCAAGCAAGATACGTCATTTCTTCAATTGACTTCCGGCTAAAGCCTTGCAAAGGGAATTAGACGCTTTACGTTCGCGTTTGGATATCCTGGATTTGGCCCGGGAGTACCTGAGGGATTTACGCCGGTCCGGGAAATCATGGGCTGCGTTGTGTCCTTTTCACGAGGAGAAAACGCCGTCTTTTCATCTTGATCCGGACCGTGGTCTTTTCTATTGTTTCGGATGCCATAAGGGGGGAGACACGATCGGACTCTATATGGAATTGGAACGGCTTGAGTTCAAGGATGCGATCGAAGCGTTATGCGAGCGCTTCGGGCTGCCGCGCCCGAATTGGGGTATCCAAGGAGCCAAAGCGTCCGGCGAGGAAAAAACCAAAGCCGCCGTTAAGAAAGCCCTGAGTCTGGCGGCCACGCTTTATGCCGAGGCCCTGCAATTGCGCGAAGACCCGCAGGCCGAAGAAGCGAGGCAGTATTGCCTGCACCGGCGCCAAATGGATAAGAACATCATGCAGGGCTATCGCATGGGTTATGCGCCCAGGATGAGCAACTGGCTCTATACGGCGATGGTGAGCAAACACGGGATCGACCCCAGGATTCTGGAGAAAGCCGGTTTGGCCTTAGTTTCATCCAGAGACGGGCGCTACCTCGATTTTTTTCGGGGCCGGATCGTTTTCCCGGTGCTCGATCTTTCGGGCCATGTCTGCGGGTTCGGCGGCCGGATCATCCCCTCGGAAATGGGCTTGGGCCGCGACAGCGAAGGGCCCAAGTATCTGAATTCGCCGGACACGTTATTGTTTAAAAAGAGCGATACTTTGTACGGTCTGGCCCAGCATAAATCGTATATCCGCGAGAAGGACAAGGCTTATGTTGTGGAAGGGTATTTTGATGTTTTGGGCCTGGCCCAGGGAGGCCTGCCGTTGGCGGTCAGCCCCATGGGGGGCAATTTAACCGCCAGCCACGCCCGCACGCTCAAGCGTTTTGCCCGCAATGCGGTGCTTTTATTTGACCCGGATACCGCCGGGATTGCAGGCGCCATACGGGCCGGGCGGATTTTATTGGCCGTCGGGGTGACGATCAAGCTGATGCGGCTTCCGTCCGGGCTGGACCCGGATGAGTTCATGTTGAAGTACGGACGCGCGACATTCGAGGAGCTTGAAGCCCGGGAGGCGAAGAGTTTGTTGGATTTTGAGATCGAGAGCCGCTTAGCCGGCAGGTCCGTGGCTCGTTTGGGTTTGGACGAGCGCCAGGCCTTGGCCAAAGAGATGATGCCTACGCTGTCCGCGATCACCGGGGAAATCGAGCGCCGGGAGTCGGTGGTGAGCCTGGCTCAAGCCCTGCGCTTAAGCGAAGTGGGTTTGGAGCGGGAGCTTTTTAAAAATATGAATCAAGCCCAAGGCGCATCCTCGGCCGCGTCGCGGCCGGCCGGCTCCGCATCGCCGGCCGTCGGCAGCCCTCGAGCGCGTGTTAATCCGGCCGCGTCCTTTCTCTCCCTTGAGGAAGAGCTCTTGGGCATGGCTGTGGTGGATAAGCAAAGCGTCCGGGACGCCTTGGCCCAAGCGGGCATCAAAGCCGCTGATTTCGTCGAACCCAGAATCGCGCAGTACGTTTTAGGAGAAACGCAGGCTCAAGCCGTATTGTTGCCCGATCCGCGATGGCAAGAGATGATCAGCAGAGCCGCCTTGAGCCAGCCCGATCACCTGTCGACGGATGATTTGAAAAAACGCGTCACGGGCTTCGTTCAGGAAATGCGCCAGCGCGTCTTGACGCGGGAGTTGCGGGAGTTGCGCGAAGTCATCCGTCGCGCCCGCGCTAAGGGCTCGGCCGTGGAGCCGGAGATGCTTAAACGTTTTCAGGAAATTTCAAAACAAATGAAGGGATTCGTTCGCGAATCTTAAAGGAGAGTTCTTAAACCATGATGGAAATGGACACCAGCACGACGCTTAAAGACTTGATTGAAATCGGCAAGGAGCACGGGTACCTCACATTCGAGGAAATCCAAAAATCGCTTTTCGGCACGGTCAGCGCCGAGGACATGGATAATTTTCTTGAAACCCTGGAAGATTTGGGCATTCAGGTCATCGACCGGGACCAGGTGCGCCGTTTCCACGGCAGAAGCCGTGAGGAATTAGGAGCGGCCAGCGCCCAGGCCCAGGCCGAGGTTAAAGGGCCGGAAACGCTCAACTCCATCCGCATGTACCTGTCGGAGATGGGGCGCGTGCCTTTGCTGACCAGGGAAGAAGAGGTCAGTTTGGCCAGAAACGTTTACGAGCGCACGCGGGCCCTGCGCCTGTTGGTTCTTGAGTCGCCGATTACCTTCCGCGAGATCGAAAATTGGGAGTCATTGATCGAGCAGGAGGAGATGACGCCCAAAGAACTCATGCCCCGCGGCCGCCGCACGGAGGGCGAACTGACCCGTATGCGCCATAAAATCCGCTCGACCGTAGGGTTTTTAAAGCGCATGACGGAAAAAATGGACAAGGTCAGGAAGGAGCTTGATAAGACGGCGACCGAGCGCAAGAGAAACAGCTTGAAGCTCAAGATCTACAACCTCAAAAAATCCGTCGTCGACCGTATCATCGATTTGAACCTCAATCAGGAAAAAATTAAGCGCGTGACGAATAAAATCAAAACTTTGGCCCAGAGGGTCCAGGAGTGCGAGGTTGAGCTCTCCCGCTATGAGCAGAACTTGAAAATCCCTTACAGGGATTTTCTGGACGGTTACGCGGCTTATGAAAAAGGCCGGTTATCGCCCAGGGACTTCCAGCAGAAGACCTCGTTTACAGTCACCGCAGCCGAGAGCCTGGTGTCCAATATGCGTCAGGTTTTCGAACGCAAAACCAGGATTGTCGCGGGTTTGCCGGTGAGCCGAGAGGAACTGCTGAGCCTGTCGAGAAAAATCACCGATCTTGAGGAAAAAATCCTTGAGGATAAATTAAAGCTGATCCGGGCTAATTTGCGTTTGGTGGTTTCCATCGCTAAAAAACACATGGGCGTTTCGAGCTTGGAGTTGTCCGATCTGATTCAAGAAGGCAGCTTGGGCTTGATCCGGGCGGTTGAAAAATTCGAATACAAGAAAGGCTTCAAATTTTCGACCTATGCCACCTGGTGGATTCGTCAATCCATCAATCGCGCCATCGCGGACCAGGCCCGCACCATCCGCATCCCGGTGCATATGAAAGAGCTGATTTCCAAGCTCTCCAAGGTCCAGAGAAAATACCGCCAGCAAATGGGCCGGGACCCCTTGATCGATGAATACGGGAAGGCCCTTCACATTTCAACGGACAAGGTGCGCGCCGCGCTTAAAATCATCCCGGAACCCTTGTCCTTGGCCATGCCGATCGGCGACGACAATTCCAGGCTTGAGGATTTCGTCGAGGACAGGGACAGCTTGGTGCCCATGCATTCCGCCGTCGGCTTCTTGAAGCGCCGGGAAATCGAGAAGGTTTTGGAAACCCTCTCCCCGAGGGAAGCCAAAATCATCCGCCTGCGCTTCGGCCTGGAGTCGGGGTACCCGCGCACGCTGGAAGAAGTCGGCCGCATGTTTAAGGTCACCCGTGAGCGCGTGCGCCAAATCGAGGCCAAGGCCATCCGAAAGCTGCGGCATCCTTCGCGCAGCAAACTCTTGAAAGACTATATCGAACAGTAACCGGAGGCCCCATGAGCAGCAAAGTTGTTGAGCCGCGGAGCGCCGCTTCAACAGGCGGTCCGATCAACGAATACGTCGGGACGAATTTCGGGCGATTCTTGGATGAGTTGATCGCCTGGCTTAAAATCCCCAGCATTTCCGCCTTATCCCAGCATAAAGGCGATGTGCTGCAATCCGTTGATTTTGCGGACGGGCTTTTAAAGGAGATGGGCTTTCGGACCGAGGTTTGGCCGACCAAGGGCCACCCTTCGCTTTTTGCCGAGAAAATGACGGATGATTCCAAGCCCACGGTTTTGATTTACGGGCATTTGGACGTTCAACCGGTTGATCCGCTTAAGTTGTGGAAAAAGCCGCCGTTTGAGCCCTGGCAGGAAGGCGACCGGTTGTACGGCCGGGGCACGGCCGACGACAAGGGCCAGACCATGATGCATATCAAAGCCTGCCAGGCGATTTTAAACACAAGGGGCCGGCTGCCCGTCAACGTCAAATTCATCATTGAGGGTGAGGAGGAAATCGGCAGTCCGAATTTCGAGACTTTGGTCAATGAGCATCGCGAGCAATTAAGCAACGACGCAGTGGTGATCAGCGATACGGCCATGGTCGGGGAAAATTGCCCGACGATTTCTTATGCGACGCGCGGCTTGGTTTATTTCGACCTGATCGTCCAAGGCCCTCAAATCGATCTTCATTCGGGCGGCTTCGGCGGCGCGGTCGCCAATCCGGCGTTGGCCTTGGCCAAGATTCTCTCGGCCATGACGGATGCCAAAGGCCGGGTAACCATCCCCGGTTTTTACAACAACGTGGCGAAATTAAGCAAAGAGGAGCAGCGTTGGTTCAAAAGAGCCCGTTTCATGGCCAAAGAGCTTGAGGCGGCGGCGGGCGTGCCGTTGACCGGCGGAGAGAAGGGCCTTGATCCGATCACGCGCGTCTGGGCGCGGCCCACGTTTGAGGTGCATGGCTTGGTCGGTGGATTTTTAAATGAAGAAGGATCGAAGACCATTATTCCGTCTTCGGCCAGGGCCAAGGTGTCCATGCGCCTCGTTCCCAAACAAAACCCGGATCAAGTCGCCAAAAGCTTCGAGCGTTATGTCGCCAAATTGGCGCCCAAAGGGCTTCGCGTCACGGTCCGGCGCCTTGAGGGCGGGGGGCCGGCTTTTCTTGAAAATGTCAACAGCCCGGCCATGGAAGCGGCCCGCAAGGCTCTCCATGAAGTGTTCGGCGTCGAACCTTATTGGGAGCGCTGCGGCGGCTCGATTTTCGCGCCCGATCTCTTTAAAAAGGCTTTCCCAAAGACCCCGGTCATTATGCTCGGCTTCGGGCTTCCCGGAGAGAACGCGCATGCGCCCAATGAATGGCTGGATTTGAAGAATTTCAAGCGCGGGATTCTGACCGCGGCCCGTTTCTACGAGCTATTGGGCCGAGCGAATCGTAACTAACGCCACCCCTTCATTATTGGGTCCTAAGTCCTATTTTTTCCTAGGTCTTTTAGGCCATCTAAAAGGCCCCATAGTCCCTCGCTAGTTTTTGGGAGTCGTCTTATCCTATAAGCATTAGCCTTAAAGAGGAGATTGTGATAATGAACAAATCAGAGTCTTTTTTTGCAGATAAAACGCAGGTTTTTGTTTTAGCGGTTTTATCCATGTTGGCATTTGCGCCCCAAGCTCAGGCGGACGGATGTTGCCCCGATGGGTATATCGAGGGAACCGGATCATGCACGCCTCGTGATGCCGATGACGGCCTACGCTGTTGCTGCCGGCTGGACCCGCGCCGGGCTTTTAGGGAAGATACACCGTCGAATCGTACGGCCGCGGCTCCGGTCGCGACCCCTGTTTCTGCGCAGAACGAAGCCGGCCGAAGAGAAACATTGAATTCCGTTATCACATTCGCCGGAGCGGCCAAGGCTTCTTTGGCCAACATCCGCTCCTCCATGCAAGGCCTTGTCCGCGTTGAAGAGCATACGACGCGCGGCCGCGACCCGATTTATTATTACTTTCAGTATCCGGCGCTGAGCGCGGATGAAACCCGCACGCGTTTGGTCTTGATTGACACAGGTTTCAATCAATATGCCGCTCATGTGAAAGTTGCGGCTCGCTTGCTTGAGGCTTATGCGGCGAGCGGAAGCTCCCTGCCCGGCTCCGTCAGCGCCGCTGTTTTGGCGGGCGGGGTTAATACGCTTGAAGCCGGTTACTCGACTCTTAATGTGGCGTCGGTCGCCGGCAACAGCGCCTCCAGCGCCGAGTCCATCGTCACCTTGGTCACCGGGCATCCTTGCGGCCGCACCATCGTGCCTGTGCCGTGGTTCTCCGGCAACGCCGCCAGCGTGGCTGCGATGATGGCTTCGGATGAGTTCCAAAACATCGAGCGTCAAATCAATTACCTGGCCGATAATGATTTAGCGGCTAAATTAGCCCGGGCCCGCGATGCGGCCAGCCGTCCCGCTGTTCCTGAACGCCTGCGTCCGATCGATCGCAGATAATTTTTTTAGATATTAACGCAGCCGGGTCGTGCAGTAGTCCGCAAAAATCGGCAATTGGGCTTTGATTTTCGGCAGCGCCTCTTCGGCAGCGGCTTCGCCCAGCGGGATCAGCTCCGCCCCCTTATCGAAATCCGTCCAATTGTAATTGGGGGTTTTGGGGTGGATCGTGACATGGGCGCTTTCCGTGTTACCGGTCGCGATTTGATGGCTCATGGTCAGAATCATCCTGAAGAAAATATCCAGAATGCCCAGGTTTTCTTCGGCCTTTCCTTCCTCTTTCCCCAACAGCCCGATGGAAAAACGCCGTTCCGCAGGGGAATTGGTCAGGCGCGCGGCGATGATCATGTCCGCGCCCATTTGGACCAAGGTGGAAGCAGGCACCGGGTTGACCAACCCGCCGTCGACCAATAGACGTTTGCCCATGCGGTTGGGTTTAAATACCACCGGCATGGCGATGCTCGACCGGACAGCGTCTAAAACCCGTCCTTCCCGGATGGCCACTTCTTCTCCTGTGCCGATGTCCGTGGCGATGGCGGCGAAGGGCAGCTCAAGATCGTTGAAATCAAGATCATCGAAGAGGCTGCGCAGGAAGCGTTGCAGTTTCAATCCGCCCATGAAGCCGCCCCGGCTGGGCCAGTCAATGTCCCAAAAAACGATTTCTCTCAACCAGTTTTTGTTGATCGAGAGCGCAATTTGCACCATTTCCTCGACGCTCATGCCCCTGGCGTACATGGCGCCCACCAAAGCGCCGATGGACGTGCCCGCGATCAAGTCCGGGTAAATGCGCTCTCTCTCTAAGACGCGCAGCATGCCGATCAGGGTGTGACCCAGGGCGCCGCCGGAGCCCAAGGCCAGGCCGATTTTAACGTCCGCGATGACGCGCGCCATGCGCTCCACATCCCTTAAGGTTCTGGTGCCCATCAGCGCTTCAAACGGGTTCTTGTTCTGATCGAAGGCGCGGTCGATGGCCCGCGCCCAGCCGATGCGGATATGTTCGAGCTTGACGAACGAGGAGCGGCCGTCGGGAACAAGGGTGATGTCCTGGAAAACAACATTGCCGCCGGCTTGTTTGATCAGGTCCGCGATTTTGGGTTTAAGTTCGGGATCGGGTTTCATATCGATGTCGTTTAAAAACAGAATTTGATCCACTTCTTCAAAAACCAGCTTCAAGCTGTCCCATTGCAGAGGCGTGGCGATCAGGATGGAAAAATCATAAGTGGCGCGCAGCCAATTTAAAGCCACGAAAGCCTTGTCTTTGTCCCTGGGCGATGAAAAAATTGAGCTGGGCACCGTAAATAAGTCGAGGCCCGAGGCATGGGTTTTTCGGGTTTTTCTTAAGAGTTCCTGCAGCGAAAGCGCTCCGGGGGACTCGATGCCGGCCATGATATCGCCCAAGCCCGCGAAATCGGTGAGGGAAGATTTATTTTCCAGGCAAAGCTCGATCAAGGCCACGCGCCGGCGCGTTTGTTCCAGCAAATTGACGGCCAGGTTCAAGCCGAATAAAATTCCCTGGGCTTCGCTGGTGAGCCTCAACAGCAGGACGAGCTTGGGCTCGGTGATGCGGCGTTTGGCCAGCTCCTTCAAGCTTGATTCCGTGGTTTGAGCCAGGCGCCTGGATAGAATGCGCGATAAGTAAATGCCGATAGCGGGGTTGCCGGTTAACAACTCTTCGAAGTCTTTTTTTTCCAGGACGAAAAATTCGCTGGTCGATTCCAGACGGGTGTTGACGGTTCGCGGCTCTCCCGTCAACAGCGACATTTCGCCGAACACCTCGCCGCGGCCTAAAACAGCAAGGATAACTTCTTGGTTGTTGGAGGGCCCCGGCGCGGTCAGGGCCACGTGCCCGCTGGAGATGACGAACAGTTTTTCGCCTACATCGCCTTTTTTATACAGGGTCATTCCTCGATGATGAGTTTCGCGTTTGAAGCGGGCGGCTATTTGCTGCAACTCAGCGGGGGGAAAATCCCGGAACAAAACGCTCTCGGCTAAGAGCGATAAGATGTCCTGGTCAATATCCGGCATGAACGCGTTCTCCCGAGTCCATTTAATACCGTAACACACGTTGATGGCTCGCGCCACAATAAAATCGATGCTCCCCGCTTTCCACAAACCCCTCTCCTAGAGAAGGGGTTGTTTCTGTGTTAGAATCCAAATGTCGTGAAAGACCCTGGGCCGCGAAGGGCGGTGACCGAACAATCGATGAAAACAGCGTCCATTCGCTTGACCCGGGAAGTTGCGGGAGGCCTGAGAGTAGACGCCTCGCGTCTGAGTCCGAGTCGTAACGCCGAATCCGACCTCTGTCAAACTCAACGAGTAGCCGTCCCTAGCCTACCCCTAAAGCAAGGAGAATAAGAAACAAATGGGTAAACGTCTGTTCATAGGAAACTTGTCGCCTGAGACAAAGGACGAGGACCTGCAGAAGGCCTTTGCCGATTGCGGCAAGGTGCTCTCTGTCCAAGTCATTAAAAGCAAATTCGATCCGTCGCAGTCGCGCGGGTTCGGGTTTGTGGAAATGGAGAGCGAAACCGACGCCAAGAACGCCGTGTCTAAAATGAACGGTGCGGAGATCAACGGCCGGAAAATCGCCGTTGAGGAAGCCAAGCCTTTAAATCGCGACAGCCGGCCCGGTGGCGGCGGCGGTGGCGGTGGCAGCGGGCGCCCTTGGGGCGGCGACCGATCGGGTGGAGGACGACGGGACTCGAACCGACGCTGGTAAGAACAACCGGTTTCGAGTTTGAAACCCCCCGCCGTTAGGCGGGGGGTTTCGTTTTGCCGACGCTCGACGGCAGGTTGGTATAATGAAAACTCCATCGAGGCCGATGAAAATGACCATCCTGCGTTTGATTGCCGCTCTCTTGGCGCTTATTTTTTCGCATTGTTTAGTCCATGCCCAAGAGTCGCGTCCGCTGAAAATTTTGACCTTCAACGCCGGCGGGGTGCCGTTCGTTTCACCGTTGTCCAACCGCAAGAAGCGTTTTGAGGATATCGCCCGGCGGCTGAACAAGTCCGATTACGATCTTGTCTTTCTTCAAGAAGTTTGGATGAAGCGCGATTTGAAAATTTTTACGGAGCAGTCGGGTTACCCTTACGCGGCTCATGTCAACAGCAGCATGCTCTTCGGTAACGGTTTGGTCGTTTTATCCCGGTTCCCCGTTCTTGAGACGCGCGTTTATACGTTTACGGCCGCGGAGCCGTTTCATGATTTTCTGGACGGCGATTTCTGGGCGGCGAAAGGCGTTCTGGCCGCGCGTTTGGACGTGGGGGGCCGCGCGTTGGACGTGTACAACACGCACTTGGTGGCCAACACTTCCGGGCGCGAGCATATCGCGTTAAGGCATACCCAGCTTTACGATTTGGCCGGGGCCGTGGCTGATTTTTCCAAGGGGCGGCCTTTTGTGCTGGCCGGAGATTTCAATTTTCCGCCGGTTTATGACGGTCATAAAATCCTGACCCGCTTGCTCGGCGCTTGGGACGTTTGCGACGGCAACGGGCCGGGCGCCTGTTCCGGAACCGACGTGGACGGGCGGCTGGATTACATTTTCCTTTCGCGGCATTTCGCCGAAGAAGCTATTTTGGCCCAGGACACGGATTTTCGTTGGGAGCGTTCCTACCCTCATTTCAAATATTCGGATCATCAGGGTTTTACCGCGACGTTGAATCCCTCGGCGATTAACTTCGGCGCGCTGCCGGCGGCCGTTGACACGGACCGGCGCTGGGCCGTGGCCCAGGTCAGGAACAGCATCTTGGTCCACATCAGGGACATCGCCCGGCGCTACCACGAACGGCTTTGGATCCCCCTCTATAATTTTGGCTACGCCATTTTTATGTCCGCGCGTGTGGTGAATTTCATCAACCTGGAGCGCGAAATGAGCATGGTTTTGCAGAAAAAAGATTTGGTTTACGTCCCCGCTTACAGGATGAAGGGGATGAGAAGCCGGGTTCTTTGGCGGTAAGCCGGAAATTCATTTTTGAACGCCTCAGCCAGCAAACGTTCCTCGTTTGAGATCCTCAATAGCACGGCCGGCAGATAACACGCCGCTAAAAAGCAGCCCATCAAACTTCCGAACGCCAGAGGAAAACCCGATAAAAACAGCAACAGCCCGGTGTAAAACGGATGGCGTACGAACCGGTAAGGTCCGCTTTGAATAAGCCGATGCCCTTGCTGAACGGTGATTTTAGGGCTGAACCATCGGCCCAGGGTATTAATTGACCATAACATGATGCCGACGCCGCCGGCCTCCAGCGTCAGGCCAAGTATCGCAGCCCAAGGCGTGGACACGATCCAAAATCCGTAGGTTTCATGGTGCCTGGCCATGCGTCCTGACATCAGCAGCATCATGGGGAAGACGACAAGATTGGCCAAAAAAAACAGCAGTTGCCAGAGGGCCTGGCGGCCTTTGGGGTTTAACTGCATGCGAGAAAGTCCGAAGCCGAATAGAAAGACGAAAAAACCAAGGGAGGCCAGAAGCCGCAGCGGATCGCTCCAGAGTCCGGCCGCTTGATCCCAGCCCCATCCGGACTCAAGAGCAAAAAAACAAAAGGCCGCGGCAGCGGCGGTCAGGGCGATTCGTGTCGGGTCCACCGGCTATATTCTAAACTAATTTGAATTAAGGGTCCGTTAAGGAATTAATGATCAATTTGCCAGGGCGATTTTGGAGCGAGGCAAGGCGCCGCGAGGCGCGGCGTGCCCACAGGGCACGTAAGCCTCGCGGCAACGCAGCCGCAGCCCAAAAGCGCCCTGGCCCTTCGGGGAGGCCCATCTTCGCACCGACTGCGTCGTTGTTCCTCCTCAACGTACCGCAAGGGTACGCCATCGTCGTCGCGCCTAGCATTCGGCGCAAATCTGGGCCTCCAAATTGATCATTAATTCCTTAACGGACCCTAAGGGCTGTCAAGACAGCCCCCTACTATGAAAACCAAGGCTGCCGCAGCGCCCGTTATTCGCGCTCCTCATGGGACGGCGCTTTCCTGCAAAGGCTGGGCGCAGGAAGCCGCCTTAAGGATGCTGATGAATAATCTCGATCCTGATGTGGCTGAACGGCCCGATGATTTGGTGGTTTACGGCGGGCGCGGCCGCGCCGCCCGCAATTGGCCGGCGTTTCATGCCATTGCCCGATCCTTGCGGGAGTTGGAGTCCGATGAAACCCTGCTCGTGCAATCCGGAAAACCGGTCGGTGTTTTTCGGACATTCCCCTGGGCGCCGCGCGTGCTCATCGCCAATTCTAATTTGGTCGGGCATTGGGCGAATTGGGAGGAATTCGACCGCTTGGAGCGCATGGGCCTGATGATGTACGGGCAGATGACGGCCGGGTCCTGGATTTATATCGGCACTCAGGGCATTCTTCAGGGAACCTATGAAACATTCGCGGCTTGCGGCCGCAAGCATTTCAAAGGCTCTTTGGCGGGGCGCTGGGTGTTGACCGGCGGCTTGGGCGGCATGGGCGGGGCTCAGCCGTTGGCCGTGACCATGAACGGCGGCTGCGTTCTGGCTGTTGAGGCCGACGAAAGCAGGATCAAGCGCCGTTTAGAGACCGGGTATCTCGATGAGATGGAGACGGATTTGGACAAAGCCTTGGTGAGGATTCGGCGAGCTACCGAGAAAGGCGAGGCCATTTCCATCGGCCTTTTGGGCAATGCGGCCGATGTGCTGCCGGAAATCCACAGGCGCGGCGTTGTTCCCGATGTCGTTACGGATCAAACCTCAGCCCATGATCCGGTCAACGGCTATATCCCGGCCGGACTAAGCGTTGAAGAAGCCGCCTGGTTGAGAGCGCAAAACCCCAAGGAATATTTGAGCCGCGCCATGGATTCCATCGCCGCGCATGTGCGCGCCATGTTGGATTTCGGACGTTCGGGCGCCCAGGTATTCGACTACGGCAATAATATCCGGACCATGGCCTTTAAAGCCGGGGTCAAAAACGCCTATGATTTTCCGGGTTTTGTCCCGGCTTACATACGTCCGCTTTTTTGTGAAGGCAAGGGTCCGTTCCGTTGGGCGGCTCTTTCCGGGAACCCGGCGGATATCGCGCGCACGGATCAATTGGCCCTTGAACTGTTCCCGGAAAATGAAGGGCTGGCGCGCTGGATTCGCATGGCTTCGGCCAAGGTCAAATTTCAGGGCTTGCCGGCCAGGATTTGCTGGCTGGGTTACGGTGAACGCGCCCGATTCGGGATGCGTTTAAACGATTTGGTCAAAAAAGGCGAGATTAAAGCGCCCATTGTGATCGGTCGGGATCATTTGGATTCCGGGTCCGTGGCCAGCCCTTTCCGCGAAACCGAGGGCATGAAAGACGGCTCAGATGCTGTTGCGGATTGGCCTATTTTAAACGCTTTGTTGAATACGGCCAGCGGCGCTACTTGGGTCAGTTTTCACCATGGTGGAGGGGTCGGCATGGGCTATTCGCTTCATGCCGGCCAAGTCGTGGTGGCTGACGGCACAAAGGAAATGGGGTTGCGCTTGGAAAGAGTGTTAACCAATGATCCCGGCATTGGCGTGGCCCGGCATGTGGATGCTGGTTACGATGAGGCTCGCCGTTTTTCTGTTAAAAATTCAATAAAAATACCTACGGTTAAGTAAAGATTAGTTATCCACAGGTTATCAACATGTTGTTAAACCCATGAACGCCACAGCCCTAGTCACCGGAGCCAACGGCTTTGTTGGCAGCGTTTTGTGCCGGTTCCTTGTCGGCCAGGGATTCAATGTGCGGGCTTTGATCCGTCGTTCGTCAAATCGTTCCCTACTTGATGGCTTGAGTCTTGATTGGGCTTACGGCGATGTTACGGATGCCGTATCCGTTAAAACGGCCGCTGAAGGCTGTGATTATGTGTTCCATCTGGCCGGCGTCATTTTGCCATCGAAGGAAGAGGAGTTTCGGCGGGTCAATGTCGGCGGCACTCAAAACGTGATTCAGGCGGCCGGGCCCTCGGTCAAGCGCGTGGTTCTGGTTTCCAGCCTGGCCGCGGCCGGGCCCTCGGTCAACGGAAGTTTTGTCGATGAAACCATGGCGCCCAGGCCTATTTCCGTCTACGGCCAAAGCAAGCTTGAGGCCGAAGCCTTAGCCCTTGAATCCAAAGTTCCGGTGACCGTGATCCGGCCTCCGGTTGTGTTCGGCCCCGGGGATCAGGCGACGCTGCCGATTTTTTTATGGGCCAGCAAGGGATGGGCTTTTCGCTTGGCCGGCCAACCCATGCTGGCCAGCGTTGTTTACGTCGAAGATTTGGCACGGGCTATCGTTGCGGCAATCCAACATGATCGCTCCGTGGGCCAAACATACTTTGTGTCTTATCCGGAAAGCATTGAAATGGGGCGTTTGATGGAGAAAATCGCGCATTTGGCCGGACACAACCGCGTTCGGACCGTCGCTATCCCACGGTTGTTGTTGCGTTGCGCGGCTTTTGCCGGCGAGTGGGGCGGGCGTGCGTTGGGACGCCGTCCGATGTTCACCAGAGATAAGGCCCGCGAATTTTTGGCCGGCTCCTGGGTTTGTTCCAGCGCCAAACTGGTCCAAGAGATCGGCTTTGTCGATTACACTCCCCTTGAAACCGCTTGCCGCCGGACATTGTCCTGGTATCAGGAGAAGGGATGGCTTTAACCCTGGGCAAGCGCAAGCCCAATAGCGCCGCCTGGGCGTTCATCGTGATCAATTGCCTTGTGTATTACTTGGCGAGCCGGCCTGATGCGATTGATTCAGTCGCCGGCCGGTGGCTGGTGACGCCCGAATCGTTATGCCTGGCCCGCCCTTTCACGCAGTGGGCGCTGGCTGTTATTTTATTGTTGATTGTTCCGCTGTTATCGTCTGTCGCCCTGGATGCAGGAGAGCCCATTCGGCTCCGAACAGGCCTGTCCCTGCCTCGTTGGGACCTGCGCACGATTGCGCTTTGCGCCGGAGGCGTGATGGTGATGGCCGCCAGCGCTTGGTGGGCGTCGCGCCGGGGCGATTTTCAATCAGAGTATCCTCTCTGTCCCTGGGCTTGGTCGGATTTAAGCGCAGGCATTCCCTATTATCTGGGGTATCTGGGCTATTATTTGGCTTGGGAGTTTTTTTTCAGGGGGTATATCCAGCTTCGGATGGCTGATCGATCGGGGATGGCCGCGGCCATGGCCGCTCAGGTGTTGTTATCCACGCTTCTTCATTGGGGCAAGCCTTGGCCTGAATTTTGGGGCGCGCTGCCAGGGGGCGTTTTTTACGGCTATTTGGCGCTGGCGACCAAAAGCGTTTGGCCGTCTTTCTTCCTTCATGCCCAACTCGGATTTTTGACCGATTATTTCTGCGTCAATCAATGAATAAGGTTTTGGTCACCGGCGCCACGGGTTTCATCGGACATCATCTTGTCCGGGCCTTGAAGGAGCGCGGCGATTCGGTCAGCGCTATTATTCAACCGGGCGTGGACGCCGGGTTCGTTAAACCCTATTGCGACCGGATGGCCGTTCATGATTTGCGCCAACCCAGCGGTCTTGAGTTTGTGAGCGGAGGCTACGATTGTGTTTTTCATCTGGCCGCGTTCCTGAGGGATTGGGGCCCTTACCGGGATTTTGAAGAACCAAATGTGTCGGCGACCCGACATCTGGCCGAGGCTTGCCGCGCTGGCGGCTGCGGCCGCTTTCTTTTGTTGGGGAGTTTGTCGGTTCATCGCTTCAAAGACCGCGTTCATGCCGACGGTCTGGAAACTCCGGATAATTTCGCGTTTGGCTATACTCGAAGCAAGCTTGAGGCCGAGCGTGTATTGACCAACGGTGATTTTGGGCGATTGTCGTGGACGATTATAAGGCCGGGTTTCTGGGTGTTCGGCCCGGGGGACGTCAAAAGCACGGCGCCGATCTGCCGGGCGGTCCGCTCGGGACGAATTTTTTTCGTGCGCGGCGCCCGCAAGCTGGTGGCCACATCCTATGTCGGCAATCTAGTCGACGCCGTTTGCCTGGCTGCCTCGGCCCCGCAAGCCGCAGGGAAAACGCTGGTCGCCACTGATGATAATCAAGTTTCCTGGATGGATATTTTTGAGGAGTTGGGACGCATCATGAATTCGTCAGTTCATATCCGCAGCGTGCCTTATCCGTTGGCCTATGCCGCGGGCTGGGCCAATGAATGGATTCACCGCGCGATCCCGGCCGTTCCTTTGGGCGTGACGCGTTACAGGGTTGAGGTCGCGGCTCATGACTGCCATTGGGCAACCAGCCCTTTGCTTCATGAGTTGGGTTATCAGCCAAAAGTCGCATGGCAGCAGGCTCTTGAAGAAAGCGCGCGGTGGTTTTTAGGGGACGCATGCTGCTGATCATCAACGCGGCGCAGATTGTGACCATGTCCGGGCCGATTGGGCCCAGGCGCGGCAAAGCCATGGGGGAAATCGGTTGCTTAGGCAAGGACCATGCTGTTTTAATGAACGGCGAAAAAATCGAGGCTGTGGGTCCTTATGCCCAAGTGCGTAAAAAAACCGAAGGCCGCCAGGTTCAGGAACTCGATGCCGCCGGGCGGGTGATGATGCCCGGGTTCGTTGACAGCCACAGCCATGCGGTGTTCGCCGCTTCCAGGCTCAAGGATTTCGAGATGCGTGCGCAGGGAGCCGGCTATGAGCAAATCGCGGCCCAGGGCGGCGGCATTAAGCGTTCCGTGGAGGATTTACGGGCGGCGCCGGAAAAGAACCTGGAGGTTCATCTGGAACGCTGGGCGCGCCGCGCCTTGAGTTACGGCATCACCACCATGGAGATCAAATCAGGCTACGGGCTTGAGCTTGAAGCCGAGCGTAAGATGCTTTCTGTAATGGCCTCGGTAAAGACTCCGCTGGAAATCATCCCCACGTTTTTGGGCGCCCACGCGCTTGCCAAAGAGTACGAAGCCGATCGCGAGGGTTATATCGATTATCTTTGCGAGCGCATGATTCCCGAACTTAGCGGGCTCGCCAAGTTTTGTGATATTTTTTGCGATGAGGGTTATTTCAACAGGGACGAAGCGCGCCGGATTTTGCTTCGCGCTCAGGAATTGGGCTACGGGCTTAAGCTTCATGCCGAGCAGCTTCATCATACCGGCGGCGCTTACCTGGGCTATAAACTGGGCGCAGTTTCAGTAGATCATTTGGATTGCATAACAGACGGCGATATGAAGTTTTTGGCCGGATCGGACACCATGGCCACGCTATGCCCGGGTTCCAATTTCTTTTTGGCGACCAAGCGCTATCCGCCGGCGCGCAAAATGATCGACAAGGGTTTGGCTGTGGCCTTGGCTACTGATTTCAACCCGGGCACATCGCCCACCGTGAACATGAGTTTTATTCTGTCGTTGGCCGTCAATCAAATGAAACTTAAACCCGAGGAAGCTTTGGTCGCCGCCACCATCAACGGGGCTCATGCCCTGGCTCTGGGACGCAAATTGGGCAGCCTCGAAGCCGGCAAACAAGCCGATCTTATTGTATTGGATGTTTCGGATTACCGGGAAATCCCCTATTATTTCGCCGTCAATATGGTTTGCGGCGTCGTTAAGAAGGGCCATGTCGTTTTTTGGAATGGGTAGGGTCCCTAAGCGCAAACTTTTGGTTTTTGACTTGGACGGCACTTTGCTCGTCACCGGCGGCGCGGGCAAAAGGGCCATTGAAGACCTTTTTTTAAAGCAATACGGGCTTGCCGGCGCCCTGGAGGGGATTGAAGGGCGGGGGAAAACGGACCCGGCCATTTTTCTTGAAGTTTTTGAACGAAAAATGAAACGTCATCCGCGACCCGGGGAGTTGCGGCATTTGACGCGGATTTTCCCTTCGTTCCTTAAACCTCGGGTGCGCGCCAGCCGTGGTTATCGCATGATCGACGGCATCAAGGATTTTTTGCGCATGCTTTCGCGTTTGCCGGGGGTTTATTTGGCCCTGGGCACGGGTAATTTGGAAAAAGGCGCGCGCATTAAATTGAGTCGCTCAAAGTTGAACCGCTTTTTTCCCGTCGGCGGATTTTCGACCGATTCCATCAAACGGCCCGAGCTTCTGCGCAAAGGGGTGGCTAAGGCCATGCGTCATTACCGGCGCCGCTTCCGCAAACACGAGGTGTTTATCATCGGCGACACTCGGCGCGATATTGCCGCGGCCCGCGCCTGCGGCTACCGAAGCGTGGCCGTGGCCACGGGTCCTGTTTCCGGCAGCGAACTACGGGCGGCTAAGCCCGACTTTTACTTTAATGATTATGCGAGTCCGCAGCGATGGATTAAGCGTTTAAAGTTGGTATGAAGCTTGTTCAATGCGTTCCTAATTTCAGCGAGGGCCGCGATCCCGCCAAAGTCCAGGCTATCGTGGCCGCCATCCGCGAAGCCGGAGTCGTGTTGATGGATATTGAGATGGATAAAGACCATCACCGCTCCGTAGTGACCTTCGTGGGCGCCCCTGATGCGGTTGCGGAAGGAGCTTTCCGAGGCGCCAAAAAAGCCGTGGAGCTGATTGATATGCGCCGGCATAAAGGCGAGCATCCCAGAATGGGCGCTACGGATGTCATTCCCTTTACGCCCCTCTTTGGCGTCGATCTCAAGGAATGCGTTGCGTTGTCGCAAAAATTGGGAGAACGGTTGGCCAAGGAGCTTGATATCCCCGTGTTTTTGTACGGCTTTTCAGCGACCAGGCCTGAACGGGAGAATTTGGCCAATGTGAGGAAGGGAGAGTTCGAGGGGCTATCCGAGGCTCTGGGCAAAGATTCAAGCCGCAATCCGGATTTTGGGCAGCCTAAGATTCATCCTACGGCCGGGGCCACGGCCGTAGGCGCGCGCGAGCAGATTATTAATTTCAACGTCAATCTGGCGACCGGGGATATGAATTTGGCCAAGGAAATAACCAAGAAAATTCGAACATCTTCCGGCGGCTTACCTTATCTGCGCGCCAAGGAAATTGAGCTGTCCGATCCGGGCAAAGTTCAGGTGTCCACGGTGCTGACCAATTACCCGGTCACGGGCTTAAGCGCGGTATACCGGCAGGTGGATTCCTTGGCCCGCGCCGCGGGCGCAGCGATCGCTGAAACCGAGTTGATCGGGCTTGTGCCGGCTGCGGCCTTGGAACACTTCGCGATTGAGGAACTTCGGGTGAAAGGATTCGATCCCGCGAAGCAGGTTTTAGAAAGCAAGCTTCTTGAGCTTTTGGCCGGAGAGACGAATTCTTCCTCGGCAAGCGGGAGTTCTTGGGAATCCGGGTTAGGGGCTATTTGCGATGCGCTGGCCGCGCCCCTTCCCGTGCCCGGCGGCGGTTCAGCTTCGGCTGCGGCATCGGCCATGGGCGCGTCCTTGGCTATGAAGGTTTTTCAAATCCGGTTGAAAAAATCATTGAAAACAGGCGAGAACGGACGCGGTGAAGCGAAGATTAAGGAACTGATCACGCGGGTATCTCATTGGGCCCAGCAATTGCGCCGTCTGGCCGTCGATGATGCGGTCAGCTATCAAGCCGTCGCCGATGCTTATCGTTTGCCGAAAACCGATCCCAAGCGCGGTGAAGCGATCCAGGAGGCCTTGAAAAAGGCGGCGGAAACACCTCTGACGACGCTCAGAACAACGGTTGAGTGCGCCATGATCTTGGCCGGCGAGAAAGAATTGGTTCCCGGGAGCATGGCCAGCGATTATCAAGTCGGGCTCGGCTTGCTTGCCGCCGGCGGCCGCGGCGCGAAGGAAAACGTTTTGATTAATTTGCCGTTGATCGAAGATGAAGCCTACAAAAATCGCCTTTCAGCTCAAGCTGAAGCCCTTGAAGCGAGCTTGAAAGAGAGATTGGGTTAATCAGCGGCGTTTTTATTCGGCGGAACAGGGTTCGTCTTGACCGAAATTTTCGATCTGGTTAACCTTGCTTTTGAATGTTTCCAGATTGGTTTGCAGACGCCCACCCTCGGTGTTTAACGCCCGTTCCGCTCTGGCCTGAGCCCGAGTATTATTGTTGGCTGCGGCTTCGTGAACATCTTGTAGATGTTTAGCCATTTTTTTGTCGTTTTTTTGAATTTTCCGGAAGGCGCCATATAAGCCGTCAAAGAATTCTTGCGTCGCGCAGAAATGTTGAGGCGAAGCAATCAGAGTTTCAAATTTGGCGATGATTTCATTGCAAAGACGTTCTACCTCAGTACTGTAATCGCGAAAAAGTATGTGTTCATGCGTGCAAATCCCGCGCAAGGACATGGGATCGTAAACCCCTCGTTCGTCCGGACCCATTCCTTCTAAAAAATTTCTCAGGGTTTCGTGATCCGGTGGATCGGCATGAGTGATCGTGCCTGTGAGCATTAATCCGATGATCAGAGCAAGCGCGGTATTTTTTTTCATGCTCAACCTCCTATCGCGTGCTAATAAAGCCTACCCTGAATAGGGAATCGTGTCAACGAGGCGTTTTATCGCGGATGGGGTCCGGATTTTTGTTGGCGCTTGCGCATGCCCCGACGTTGAGGGCCGGGGCCGTTTCGATCCCCGCCTTTGAGCTGCTGGCGGCGTTCGCGTCTTAATTCTTTGACTTTTTGCCTGATGGCCCGGCGGCGCTCATGCGGCATGGACCGCCATTTGGCGCGTAATTGCGCGTGGCGCTTTCTCATAAAAGCCATGCGTTTTTTCATGGCTTTAAAGCGCCTAATCGCCCGTGGTTTTGGGGGAGCCCCTTTGCGGATGAAATCGAGTTCTTGACCGGCTTTGACCTTGACCGCAGGGGACCCTTCCAAATTATTCAGCGTGGCCTCCACTTCACCCTCAAAAACGCCCAATCCTCCCACGTCATCCTCGCCGGAGGCGTCCGCCGCGAACTCAGTCCCCCGAACGGCCAACGTGGAGGCGGGCAGGAGAACGTTCATATTGCGTTTTTTTTCCGCTATTTTTTCTTCGATTTTAGAGAGGATGCGCCCGGTAAAAAGCCTGAACTTCGTCCAGGCGAGATTGCTTGAGGTGACTTCAAATTCCGTATCCGGGGAAAGCTCCACGGTATTTTCCTGGTCGATTTGTATGGTGGCTTCGGAAGGCTCGGAGCCGGTTTTAATGCCCTCGCCTTCTTCCAAGGGGAGTTCTTCGAAATTTTTGGTATCCACCACTTCCCACTCGCCGCCGGAGGGCTTCACCCATACCGATCCCTTGGCTTCGACCAAGCGGATATCCCGCTTATTGTTTTCGGCGTGAAGCGGCAGAAAAGCGGCCAGAAGGATCGAAGCCAACACAACGTTCATCGGTTATTTAACTTTAACCCGCCTGGCTTTTTTCTGCAAGTGGCGAAAACGATTGTGCTCTTGGAGGGTTTTAAAGAACACATGGCTGCCGTCGCCCTTGGCCACGAAATACATGTATTCGGTCGGCGCCGGATCAAATACCGCGGCGATGGAATCTTGGCCCGGATTGCCGATGGGTCCCGGCGGCAAGCCTCGGTATTTGTAGGTGTTGTAAGGCGAGTCGATTTGAAGATCTTTGTACAAGACGCGATCCTTCCAGCCGCCTAAAGCGTATTGCACCGTGGGATCGGCTTCAAGCTTCCAGCCTTGTCTTAAGCGGTTCATGAACACGCCGGCAATCAGCGGTTTTTCTTGGGATAAGTTTGTTTCCATCTCGATAATCGAAGCCAGCGTCACCACGTTTTTTTTGGTGAATTTAGGCGGCAGCGATTTGCCGTCAAAATTCTCTTTCCAAACTCGTTCAAATTGTTGGTTCATTTGCTCGATGATTGTTTCAGGCGCGGAATAAGGCTCAAAAAAATAGGTGGAGGGATAAAGAAATCCTTCCAGCGTTTGTTTTTGGACCAAGCGGACGAATCCGTCCGTATTGATGATGGATTGAGCCTTCAGGCGATCAGCGATCTGCTCGGCGCGCCAGCCTTCGGGAATCGTGACTTTGACGGTGAAGGTTTCCCCTTTGAGAAGTTTTTTGGCTAAGACCGGCCAAGCTTCCCCCCGTCTCAACAGATAGGTTCCACGCTTGAAGCGTTTGTCCCAGCCGAAGACTTTGCTCGCCAAACGAAACGCTCTGGGGTGTCTGAGGATCCCTTGCGCTTGAAAGACGCTGATGATGTCTTTTGCTGTTTTGTGCTCGGGCGAGATCCTGACTAAGACGCTTTCGGAGGAGCGCGGGATCAGCGGCAATTCCCAGCTTAAGAAAACCGCGGCGAAAATACCGAGGAATAAAGCGAGAGCCTTTTTATTCATGGCCAAGATTAAATTGTTCCAGAGTTTTATAAATCGGGGACGGTTTAGCCAGCAGGCTTTCCATCAACGCAATTTGCAAGACCGGCCAGGATCCCAGCGCAGGCATGGGTCGCTCGACATAGCCGCGTATTTTGGATACGGCGGATGAAAGGACCTTGGCGCGGCTGGGTTCGCGGGGATCGCGCATGCGCGCCAGGGTCAAATGCGGATCAGGGTCTTTGCTGTCGAACAAAAAACCGCCTGCTTGAAGCTCATGATGCAAGCCGCGGGCCAGATGGCGAAGCTCTTGAGCTCCTTTTGATATGCCGATCCAAAGCACGCGCGGGGCGCGGGTATTCGGGAAAACGCCCAAGTTGCCGAACTCGGCGCTGAATGATTTGCCGGTTTTAGCCGCTTGCTGAGCCACGTTTTTGAGTTCGGCTAATTTTGTTTCAGGCGTTTCTCCTAAAAAAACCAACGTGATATGGAAATTCTCAGGGGGCACCCATTTGGCGTCTAAATTTTCGCAGCCGGCCTTGATTTCGTCGGCCAAGGCCGCCGCTTTCCGGCGGATTTCTTCGGATGGATGAACGGCAAAAAATAACCTCATGAGGATTGACCGGCGGCGTCTGAGACAGGAATGCCGATTGTTTCAAGCCGGGCCATGGTGATGTCCAAATGGCTGCCGGGCCAGAATATTTTGCGGCATTTGAAGCATCCATGGAATTCGTCGTGATGCAGCAGAACCTTGGGCGGTATTTTTTTAGGATCGATTTTAGCTTTTGGAATTTTTTTGAGCGGGATATTGCACCCGCTGCAGCGGGAAAAAACAGCCTTCCGGGCGACGGGGCCCAGATCGAGCGTTTTCCAGACCGTATTCAATTGGTCCCACCAATGCTGATCGCGCAGGATCACGGTTCGATAGGCATGGGCATGGGCCAGTTTCGTTTCTCTGGTGAGGAGGATGCGGCGCTCCAAGAAGCTTTTTTCCAGCATGCTTTTTCGTTGACTTTCCTGGACAAAGGCCGCGTCATAACCCAACAGGCGCAGCCAAGTGCACAGGCGTCCCAGCATGGTGTCGACCAGAAATTTGGGTTTGCGCATTGTTTCATTATCCTATTATCTCGTCGTGCTGTTGGGCGCGCATTTTTCCATCCGAAAGTCCTTGCTGCATGCGTTGCAAGAGGCCAGGGCTTTGGGTCTTGAGGCCGTTCAAATGTTCGCTTACCGCAGGCACGAGTTTTATTTTGAACCCGGCTTGAGCCGAGCGATCAGGAAACGGCTTGATGAAGAAATCAACAGTTGGAACAGCGCTCTGCTGGCGAGTCCAGTTAAAGAGGTCGTCGTGCATTCGCGCTCCGTGGCCGCTCTGGCCGCGGATAACGCCCAATTGCGCAAGCGTTCCTTTGACCGCCTTAAACAGGAGCTCGAGTTGGCCCGGATGCTTCGAGCGGCCTATTACGTTTTTCATTTGGGTCCTTATGGAGAACGCATGGATTTGCAGACCGGCTTGAGGCTGGTGCAAGAGGGTTTGTCCGGGATTCTGCAGGACACCCCGGCGCAAGGCCCCGCGATTATTCTTGAAAACGTGCCCGGCGGAGCCCGGCGCATGGGGGGAACGCTTGAAGAGCTCGCTTCCATGGTCGCGGCGCTTTCGCCGCATGGGCCGCGTTTCGGTCTGTGCTTGGACGTGGCTCATTGCTGGGGCGCCGGTTATTCGTTGAAAAACGCCGGCGAAGCCAGGAAATTTTTCGCCGATTTTTCCAAGCTGGTTCCTTCTTCGAAGCTGGCCATGATTCATTGGAATAATTCCAGTTTGCCGTTGGGCTGCCATCTGGATCAGCATGCGCATTTGGCTCAAGGCCATGTGCCGCCTGAGGTTTATCGCGTGATTTTAAAAGAATGGCCGGCCAAGGTCGGCATTCTGGAAACGCCTAAAGAGCCTCTTGGATCGGATCGAGTCAACGTTGATTTTTTAAGAAACCTTTAAAGGTTTCCCTAAAGGCCTATATTGTCCTAAGCCTTGCGGACCCTTATTTATTGCCCTAGAGGCTCTGCTCGCGTTCAAGCGCGTCTGTCACAATGAAACTATGCTTTTTACGGAGGTGGCAGGATGAATAAGGTTTTGTTGGGCGCGTTCGCGGGCATTGTGTTGATTTTTGGTTTGGGACCTTCAGATGCCCAGGATTCTCCGCAGGTTGAAGTGGTTGAGCCCGCGGCCGGAGCCGAAGAATTTATCCGGATTGAAGCGCGCGGTGATTTCCAGCGGGTCATTGACCCGGCGACTCTCCCCCAACGGTCCCGCCTTCGTCTTAGAGCGCGGACAGGCCGTAGCGCCCAGCGCACGGTCCGTGTCGCCACCAATAAGCGCGCTGGATCAAAGATCAGGCTTGAGCGCACTCCTCCCGGCGTCAATACGCGCCGCAGCCGCCAAGGAACGAGCAAAGGCGGACGTCTTCGCCGTCTTCATGAGCGCAGGTCAGGGCGATGAGAAAAATTTCAACCTTTGCGCGGTTATTCATCGCTTTTTGTTTGATCGCGAATTCCTTTCCGGTTCAGGCGCAAAATCACCAAACCGAAGAAAGCCGTCAGGTTTTTGACGGCGGACAAAGATCAGGGACCGCAAACACAGTCAGGCTCACGCCGCGTAATTACCTGCGTCCGGATTCCGCCGACCGGAGTTCAAACGCCTCGATTCTTGCGCCCATTGGTTTGGGTATTGCAGGCGCGGCCGGGCTTCGCGCGTTAGCGCGCAGCGGACGATCGAGGGCGGCCGGCCGTTTGGCTCCCTTGGCCTTGGGACTGGGTGCGGCAGCGGCGGTTGTCGGCGCTACAGGCTGCGGTCCCGGCGAACCCGAACCCGGCTGCGACGGCGAGGTTGATATCCGCAACGAAACGCGCCTGGAAACTTTCGCCGTCTATGTAGATGGAGACTTTGCCGGCTATATCGAGCCCGGCCGGACCCAAGGCTTTCTCATCCTCAGCGGCAACCGGCATATTGCCGTTTATGAAAGCTATAGCGGCGATTTGTTGTATGGCATTAATATTACGTTGCTCTGCGGCGATCTTGTGGCTTGGAGCGTGACTGATCCCTATGAATCGGAATTAAACGTTAATAACGAAACAGGCGGTTATGTTTCCGTGAGCGTGGACGGGGACTATTACGATTCCGTGGGGCCCGGTTATTGGGCCTTACCTGTGCGCGAAGGCGATCGCCTCTTGAGGCTTTCCGATTACGAGGACGGGGAGCTCTTCTACAATTCCGTCGATTCGTTCGAGAGCGGATTCGCCTATGAGTACACGGTGTACGATCCGATTTGCGGGGAATTGGACGTTTATAACGGAACGGGCGAGGATGTCTCGGTCGTCATGGACGGTTATTCATTCGGCTATCAGCCCTGGGGCGATATTTGGGGTTATTCAATGAACGATGATTATCATCTCGTCCAGGCCATCGGCCGTTACTCGGGCTATGTTTATTTCGACCAGACGGACTATTACGGCTGCGGGACGTATTACCTGGACCTTTATTAAAAGGGGAACATTTTTCGTACGTTGGTTTCAACGATAAAGAGGGCCGAGTCCGGCTTGGGCTCAAGCGTGGAAAACATCTCCGCGCCGAAAAGGGCTTGGTTGAGGTAGGGGATATAGCTGGTGATTTCAGCCTCTGAGGCCCTGAAATTGACCGTATTGCGATAGAGGAAATTTCCTTTTTTGCTTTCCATCTGCCGCCAGTAATCAACGAGTTTGTTGTAATCCGCGGCCAAGTGGGAGCCCCTCGGATCGGGAGGATAGATAAACATGCTGCCGGCTAGCGGACAAAAATAACGCTCCGGGTTTCCGCTTCTTTTTTTAATCAGTTTCACCCGGCAAAGCGCATCAAGGGCTTTTCGAGATTCATTTTGGGGGATCCCCAAGAGACGGGCCACTTCCTGTTCGCCCCAGTCTTTTTGATCATTCGTAAAAACTTTCCATGTCCAGTAGTTGGCGAAATTTTCCTTGATGACGGCGGCTTGCCGGGGGTTTAAGTGGCGACGGCGCCCCTCGCGCGCTTTGTCGATGGCCGCGGCCATGGGCAGGCGGGCCGATGCTGCGGATGTTTGGGAAAGCAGGGGGGAAACAAAGTTTTTATAAGCCTCGGTTCCCAGCAAGGATTTGAAGTAGGCCAGGGTGTAATCACCAACGCGGCTTCTGCCGCTCGCCAAGCGCAGCATCCGGCCGATTTGAATGAACGTTTTTGGGCGAGGGAGCGATTGTCCGCGCTCCAAATAGAGATACTGGTTGTAGCGAAAACCGAACACCGGCGCGCCGCCGTTTTTATGGAAGAACGCATACGCGCTTTGGTACCCCGCTTCCCGGCGCAAGTGTTTTAGGGCCGTTCCGAAGTCGTGCGTCATGCTCCCTAAGCCTAGCACCCAAACTTAGTTATATCCAGATTTAACTTTTCGGCGCCATCCATCTCCTCTTTTAGCGTGAGTCGTAAGGCTCATAAACGATACCCGGCAGACTCTAGGCGGTCCTGCGGGCAGCTGATAGCATAAAACCAAAAGAGAGGTTGAATCAATGAAAAAGTCATTGTCCGTTTTTCTGATGGCCGCGGCGCTGCCCGGCTGGCTTTGGTCCCAATTGCCCGAAGCGCAGTTGGCCGAGGCTGAGCAGGTTTTTGACGCCAGGGCTAATGTCCCGGGATCTCCCCGGAGCATCCGCATTCCCAGGCGCAGATGGGGTGATTTGGAATACCTGGCCTTTCGCGTAAAAAGTCTTCAGCGGCATATGCGGATGGACCAAGATAGACTCAACCGGGAGCGTGGAGCTTTTCTTGAGGCCCAAAAATACAATCGTTTGGGAGAGAAGATCGGCTTTTGGGGCGGGCTATTGGCCCCACAGCTATCTTTGCTGATCGGCCTTTTGGCCGGAAGCTGGGTTATTCCCGTTGTCGGCGGCGTCTTGCTGCCGGTCGGTCTTTTGGCGGCGTATCTTTATGCCAAGCAATCCCAGGAGAATGAGCGGCGCTACCGTAGTGAGGTCGTTCAAAGAGCCATGGATGATTTGAGCGATTCCGTCGAAAGCCTGCCTTCCCAAGTAAGCGATTAGGAAAAAAATTGACGGCATAGGAAGCGGAACAATATGAAAAACAAAATGGGTATCACCGCGTTCGTTTGGCTGTTTTTATTTGTGCCTGGTTTTTTGCCGGCACAATCGCCTGGGGAAGCAGAGGAGGCCATGTCAACTTTTGACGGAGCCCATTTTCCCGGCCGCACGCCGCCTCCCGCTTTTCGATACCGCTTGTACGAGAGATTAGTCGGCCGCGAGGACGAACTCGTTTCCCACCGGCGTAGGCAAGCCCGTTATCGTTGCCCGGATGGACAAGGAGGTTCTGTTTACCACGAATTTGAGGTAAATGACCAATGCGTTTTTGAGAAGCCTGTGCTTGTCGAGGACTGGCGGCGGACCAATACCTGGAGGGCTTCGCCAGGCGGTGGAAGGCTCGCAAGAGCCGGCCGGGATGGGGTGCTGTGGGGATTGCTGGCCGGCTCAGGATTGGGACTCATCGGCGGCATTACCGCTGCAATTTTATTAGGAATGGCGCCATACCTTATCCTTGCAGCCTCCTTGGGTCTGGCCGGTGTCGGTATTTTTGTTGGCCGAATGATCGCCAGAAGCCTGGCCCGCGAGTACGAAGAAATCCGGCATTTTAGGGTGGAGCGGCCCGAGTCTTAAGGAGGCGATATGATCAAAACAAGATTGTTAAGGGTTTTTTTATGGACCATAGTTCTCTGGCCGTTGGCCCAGCCTGGCTGGGCCAAGAACGGAACTACCCAAGCCCAGGGGGCCGTCAACTCCATATTTGACCGGCGATTGGGAGCGAGCCGGGTATCAAGGCGGCAATGGCAAGAGTTTGTCCAAACTCTGGACGGCCAAAAACATGGAGGGTGGTTTAGACGGGAGTACCGCCGCCATGGCCGGCGATGGGAAATTTGGGCGTCTCACGACGGCCGGAAAATTACGATGCGCAAAACTCTCTATATGCCCAAGACCCCCTATTCCTTCTTTAATGATCAGGCCGATTTCAGACTCAATGGCCGGATCATGGCCTTTGATCGGCGAGGATTTAATATTCGGGATTTGCCGTTCATCGATCACGGCCGTGTCGTATCAGGATTGAGTTCCCGGGCTGTCTTTGGCCGTCTGGCAAGGATGGCGCGGCAATTCGCAAGGATTGTGAAATGAAGAAAAAATTATTAATCGCAATCGCCTTTTTTCTTATCGGCGTCCAGGCTTTTGCTGTGGGGGAGCAGACGCTTTCTGCAAAAGGGGCTCTTGATCAGCGTTTCGACGGCGTCCGTAGGCTTTCAATGTATGGTGCTAGACCCCGGCAAAGGGTCTGCCCCGCAGGCGCAATTTGCCGCTACGATGACCTTGAGAATCCGACCCAGGCCAGGCGACATCTTATGGAATCCGGCGACGTTGACCCCAAGGGCTATCTCCTAATGAGGGCTATGGGTCATCAGCAGGCGGCCCGGCGGGACACGCGCGATGCCTTGGGAGTTCTTTTCGCCGGTTTGGGGCTTTTGGCTTTTGGTTTTTATTTTGGCGGCGTATTTTTGTTTCTCGGCTTGGCCCTGGCCGTTTTCGGTTTTGTCGGCAGTTATGCATTGGCCCGGGATGCCAAAGCGCATCGAGATGAGGCGCGGGCCTGGGCAAAACAGGCGCGTCTGGCGCCCGGAACAGGCGACTGCCGGGAAGCGGGAGATTACGGTGTTTCTTGCCGGTCTGCGGGGAGTCAAGATCAATAATTTGCGTGGCGGTCTATTTCGGAGCCTGGGCGTGAACAAAATTGGGCGCTTTGATCGGATCGTTGTGAAAAAAAGAGTTTTTTTGACTTGCATTATTTCGGTCATTTTTTCGGTGAATGGTTCGGCTCAGGTTCGACGCTTGGCGGAAATGGAGCACGGGCAATTAGCCGAGACTTTTGACCGAGAGCGGCGCTGGAGCCCCTGCGACCGCCCGCATGCCAATTGCGGGCCGGATGGGACGGTTTTGTTGAATTCGAGAGAAACGCCGCGCCGACGCCGCTATATTGCCGGCCGGACGGTTTGCCGGACGACCAAGCGTGACGAGGCGGCAGGAGGCTGCCATATTGAACCCGCGCGTCGGGTGACGCGCTGGCAAACCATAAAAACCTACCGTATTCTTGACCGCGAACGTTTTTTTAACCATCGGGCGGACAAGGGAGGAATAACCGGCTGGTTGACCGGCATGCCCATCGGAGGCTTAGCCAGTATTTTGATTTTTGGTTTGGGTTCCGGGCTGATCGTCGGCCTCATGGCCGGCGGCGTGACGGGGATGATGCTCGGCGGCTCCATCGGCGCCCGGCAAGCTCAGCGAACCCCGACGGTTTTTTCGACGGCTCGACATCACTCGCGGACACGCTTGGTGGATCATTGATGCGCATCATGTCGGCGGTCATTTTAATGGCTTGTTTGTCCGTATCTGCCGAGGCCGATGATGATCGTGCGGTGATGCGGGGGCAGTCTGTTCTTTTATCATCGATGGAAGGTCGGCCCCGAGCGTCCAGTCAGGAGCAGGCGGCGCTTAGGCTTTTTGGAGGAGCCGGCCGGTCCGATTTGAGCCGTTCTTATCGTGCCGGAATTGAGGGCGAGTGGTGGATTGATCCATACGCGGCCTTGGCCGGGCGCGTGGCCGTGGGCAGCGACGGCGGTGTTTGGTTTGAAAGTCGGCGCCTCGGATTTATGGAACCCAATTTGCTGATCCGTTTGGCTGATCTAGGCATCGCCAGATTGGTTGCCGGTGTTGGCTTCGGGCTGATTTACGTTGATGACCGGAAGGAGAATTTTTGCATTCCAACGTGGACCGGGGCCGCCTGTGCCGGGGGCTCGCGTGAGCGCCGGTGGGATTATGTCAGTTCAGCCATGGCCGGGATTCAGTGGAGCCTGGGTTTGTTTTCCTTATCCGGTATGTTTCGCGGCGAGAATATCGGTTCCCGGGACTGGTCCGTAACTTTTAATTTAGGCGCAGGTCTTAGCGCCGGCAACCGTTAATTTTGATGGTTGACATCAGAACCGGTCGCTGTCCTAAATTCCTACTTATATCCAGATATAAGAAAAGTTATCTCTAGCATGATTCTTTAGAGTGAGCCTTAAGGCTTATGCCTTGGGGCCGTTGGACTCTAGGTGACCAATCATCCCGCTGATAAAGTTAAGTCATGACACGCAAGTGCAAGGCCAGGCAAAACCCTGCTGACGCGGAAACAAACGAAAGTCCGTCGCGTCGGTTTTTCATCATGGCTGTCATGGAGGTTAACTGAAATGTCGAAACCAATCGATCGTTTCGTCGTTGCCGCCGTTTTATTGGCGATCTCTTCGGAAGTCCGAGCTATCCAAACCGATGAGCAGGCGGCGGCTCGGCGCCCCAGCCAACGGGGCCCTGTTATCGTGCCCCCCGGCGATAGCCTTTCCACGCTCCCCAGAACAAACGGCGTGATCACTTTGGAAGCTCTCGAGCAATATGTTGTTGATATTGCCGATGACTCCACCGTTGAGGTGACTCGCCTTAAAGCTCTTTTGCCGGGGCAGATTGGGACCATATCCTGCGAAGATGATATTGAAGACCCATTTCCGGGTGTCCATTCCTGTGTTACCTCTAAAACAATCGCGGGGGAAGCGGTGCGCGCTTATTTGGAGGCCAAATACATCCTTAGGCATGCCCGGGCTAGATCAAGCGGCGGCTATGGTCATTTGAACCGGCTTAGAGATGAGCCGGCCCGGATGGGGTGGAATTTTCCGCAACCAAACCCGCAACTGGAACGCATGATTGAACATGCAAACAAAAGATACGAGAGGGCTCAGGGCGTCGTTGCCAGGATAGAACGCAAAGTCAGTGCATTAAGATCGCTGATTCTTGAATATCACTGGGCCGCCGAGGAATATTACAGGAGCGGGCGCGATATAAAATTAGATTGTTTTATCTGTTATGAAGGTCATTATCTGGAATTTAATTTAACTCCCGGCGTAGATTTTGAGTGAAGATCGTGTCAAAGGCGTTGCTGTTGGCGGTTCTGTTTGCGGCCGGTGGCCGGGCCGGAGCCCTGGATCAGCTTGGCTGTCCCCGGGAGTTCAGTTTCGAGATTCGTCCGGACACGGACAGGCGCCGGGCCGTGAAGGTGCTCAAGCGGGCCGTCGTCGAAAACCCCTGTCAAAGCGTTCAAGAGGCAGCTTTGGGAGAGTTGGCCATGGTGCTGTGGTCGCGCGAGCGGCTGCGGGAAGCTTGGGAGGCCCTCCTTGACCTTAGAGAGGAACGCCTGTCGCCGCAGTTGCGCGCGGTGTGGCTTGCGGCGTTTGGTTTACTGGCGCAAAGCGATGAGTCCGCCGAGATTCGCCGTCAATCCCGCGATCTGCTGGCGCGTTTTGCCCGGGCGCTTGAGGTTGCCGTCCATGAGTCCGCCATTGGCGAAATGATGTATTTAATTCACGCTTCTTTTGTCGCCGCCGGGGAGAAGGAGATGATTTTCAGGGAGATTATACGGCTGGCGCGGGACAACTCAGCGGGACCGGCAAGAATGCGTGCCATCGGGGCTTTAGGTGATCTTTCTTTTGTGGATGAAGGCGAAGTTTATGGCAGAAGAGCCCGCGAAACGTTAGGCTCCCTGCGCCATGACCCGGACCCGGTCATCCGTTGCGAGGTTGAGTTTGTGACGGATCCCGCGCAAGAACCGGCTCCGGAGTGCCGGAGCCTCGAATAATTTGGAGCCACCCGAAAATTTTTCCCACACCCGTCCTTAGAACCCTTCATTTCCTTCGGAAGCAATGAGGTAAAATAGCCCCGGATATTTTAGTGGGCCCGTAGCTCAGTTGGGAGAGCGCCACATTGGCATTGTGGAGGTCGAGGGTTCGAATCCCTTCGGGTCCACCAGTTTTTTCGCGCCGGCCGGCATTAGGGGGTATCGTGAGAAATTCTAAAGTATTTATTCTGCCTGCTTTGTTGCTTTTAGGCTCCTGTTTCGTTGCTGCGACCATCGAGGCATCCGACGACGCGCTCAAAAAATCGGCCGTTCAAATCTTCACCGTCATCAAAAGGCCCAATTATTACCAGCCTTGGGAAATGGGCTATCAGTACAATTCAGGCGGTTCCGGGTTCATCGTCAAAGGCCGGCGCATCCTGACCAATGCCCACGTGGTCAGCGATCAGGTTTATATTCAGGTCAAAAAAGCCGGGGACACGAAGAAATATACCGCCCATGTCGAGCATGTGGCTCATGATTGCGAAGTCGCCATGTTGACGGTTGAGGACCCGGCTTTTTTTGATGGAACGATTCCTGTCGAGTTTGGGCCCATGCCGTTTCAGCGCGACAAAGTCGCGGCCTATGGATTTCCCATCGGCGGCAACGACCTTTCCATCACCGAGGGCGTGGTCTCCCGCATTGAGGTGCAGACCTATACCCATTCCCGCAAGGATCTTTTGGCTATACAAACGGACGCGGCCATTAACCCGGGCAACAGCGGGGGTCCGGTTTTCAAAGACGGAAAGCTTATCGGTATTTCTTTTCAATCCTACAGCGGCTCCCGTGTAGAAAATACGGGCTACATTGTTCCCGTGATCATTGTGGAGCGTTTTTTAAAGGATATCGGGGACGGCCGCCATGACGGCGTTCCTGATCTGGGTATTTTTTGGCAGAAGTTGGAGAGCGAAGCTTTAAGAAAGTTATACAAGCTGGGGCCCAGTCAAAATGGCGTTTTAGTGACCAAAGTGGTTTATGATTCGCCGGCGTGGAATGTTCTGCGGGAAGGCGATATTTTGGCGGCTGTCGACGGCATCAGGATCGCCAATGACGGGACTGTTCCTTATCGGAAAAGCGAGCGTCTGATTTTTTCCCATATCGTCAGCCAGCATCAAATGGGGGAGGAGATTGCCCTTGAAATTTTTAGGTCCGGCGCTCCGGTTAAGCTTGCAGTCAAAGTGAAGCCGTTTCGTTCGTTGGTGAGCGGCCCTTATTATGACGTGCGCCCGACTTATTTCGTTTTTGCCGGGTTTGTCTTTCTTCCATTGAATTTTAATTACATGGATGCTTGGGACTGGAAAGACGTTGATCCACGCTTTAAATACTTTCTGGAGCATGTGCTTCCTTCGGAAAACCGGCGTCAAGTCGTATTGATCAATGAGGTTTTGGCCGATGACATTAATATCGGCTACCATAAGTTAAAGCGGGCCGTTGTCGAGAGAATCAATGGGGTTGCGATCCGGGATATCCGCGATGTCCTTGATGCCGTGAGCAAGCCTCAGGGTGATTTTCATGTGATCGAGATCGATCATTATTCGGGTTCCGGGGGCCAATCCGATTATGACGGCGATGCAGGGACGAGGGTCGTCGTCGATGCCAAAGCCACGGCGAAAGCCAATGAGCCGATTTTAACGCGCTACCGGGTTCCGGCCGACCGTTCGGATGATTTGAAGCCTTAAAATGTCATTGACGCCGATTCATTCGTCCCTTATAGTTTAGATAGCCATGCGATTCAAAAATATACCGGCGGCACGCCTGCTGATCGCGGCTGCGTGCGTGATGATGACGGCAGGTTCATGCCGCCGGGATCAATACGGCCGACTCGCGCGCCAATTATTGCGCTCTTGGAAACCCGCGGCCGGGGCTAAAGTGGCTGTCCTGCCTTTTGTGGATTTGAGCCGGTCCGGCTCGCCTGCCGTGGTGACGATCAGCGAACGGCTGACCATGCGGCTGACCGAACGCGGCAACATTCAGGTCGTCGAACGGCAGCTGTTGAATCGTTTGCTCGGCGAAGAGAAACTTCATCAAGTGGGCGTGCTTGACGAGGTCTCCGCCCATCGCGTCGGAAAAATTCTTGGGGTTGAGGCCGTCGTCACCGGCACGGTGATGGAAGTGGATCTGATGGGCGAAGTGGTCGAGGTCAACGCCCGTTTGATTCGCGTCGCCGACGGCGCCATCTTAGCCAGCGCCAGGGGCAAGATCAAAAAAGATTGGCAGGAGCCGCCGGGGCCGGACGTTATGGATGATGAAAACTTATGGCCCCCGCCGCCGATCAATCTTAAGGCCAGCGTGCTTCCTGAGCATCTGTACCTGGCGCGCTGCGCCCGATGTCACGGCGAGGACGGCAAGGGGGCCAACGCTCCGTTGAAGTCCCTCGGCGCGGCCGCCTCGGATACCGATTTGACCGATGCTCAAACTCAGCCGGTCGCCGACGCGGCCCTGGCCCGGCACATCAGGCAAGGAGGCCGGCGCATGCCCGCGTACGGCAACCTGCCCGGATTCATGGAAAAGCTCAACGACGCCGAGGTGGACAGCCTGGTGCGTCATGTTCGTTCGTTGGGTCAAGAGGCGGCGTCCCGGCAGGAGCCGTTCGCGTCCTCTTCTTTCTATAGCCATCATTGCGCCCTTTGCCATGGATGGGACGGCAAGGGAACGCATATCGCGGCCAGGCTTTTGGACGTACGCCGCCGGGATTTGGATTTAACCAAGAAGGTTATCTTGGATATGAGCGACCGGCAGCTGGCGCGTTTGCTTAGCCAGGGGAAAGGCAAGATGCCTTCTCTTGAGTCCGTGCCGTCCGGCGATGAGCTGGCCCAGGTGCTTTTTTATCTTCAAAAGTTAAGCGAACAATCGCCGCATTGAACGGCAGGCTCCATCAAACTGTTCCTCTATGGATACGGCCGTTCGTTCCGGAATAAGGGCTGAGTCCAGGCGTATTCCCCTCGGCTGGATACGATTCTTGCGCGGACATAGTCATCCCTTTTTTTCAGGGTGTAAGACGGCGTCAGTGATGTCGAGCGGCCTAAAACGCGTCCGTTGTCGCCGATGAAATACGTTCGAAAGGCCGCGTCCCCGTTTGCTTTGATTCGGATGGAGAGAGTCCCGGCAGCCATTTCGATATTATCCAGAAGCACCCCGGTTGAAGCGTAAAAATTGCCGTTTTCGAAAGCTTGGCGGATCGCCTCCCGGCTTAGGCTTGCGGCCCGAACCATGATAAAGCCTCGTCCGGGATTGGCGTATTGCGACCCCCAAACCTGGAAATGATGCGCGTCGTCTACGGCCACGCCGAAGAGGCGGATGCCATTGCTCAAAATCTCATCCCACATCTCCTCCAGGCTTTGATAGGCCCCTCCACCCGAATTGTTGGCATGGGGGTGGCCGTTGAAAATTTCAAAGTGTTTGAGGTGGCGCAACGACGCGAGATCGCGGGCGGTCAGCGCCCAGCGGAAGTTCGGGTGATTGACGCTCGCTACGCCGCCGGCCGCGTGAATGGCGTCCACTTGGGCCTGAAGAAGCCCGGTTTTGCTCGTGGCGGTGGGAACCTGGACGCTGTGTTGAGTGTCCACGCCGTTGGTATGAACGGGGATTTTGTCGAAACTTGACGTCACTTCTTCGCCCGGAATAAAAAGAAAGGAGCCTTTGCTTTGAACGCTCGTTTCCCGGTCGAATTCTTTTTGCAGCTCATCGATTGCGGTCCGGTAATTATGATCGCTCAACACCAAAAAATCATAGCCGTGATCCCGGTACCAGTGAGCGACTTCGCCAGGGGAGGAATCGCCGTCCGAATTCAAAGTATGCGTGTGGATATTGCCTTTCCACCATCGGGAGTCTTGGGCGCAAATCCATCCCGTTAATGAGGACGTCAGGAACAGGGTTAAGGCGAAGCGCCGGGCAAGTTTAGAAATCAAAAAGTTTGTAAACCCGTCCTTCCACGAAGACCAGCGCCGATTGATCCGTTTTTTCGGTGACAGCGTAGGCGTTGACGCTGCGGATGGCGTCGCGGAAATGAGGGACGAAGCCTTGTATTTTTCCGGTATCGGCCCTCACGCCGCAATAGCGGACATCAAGCAGCTCGCCTTTCTTTTTGATCATTTCCGCGTTGTATTGGAAAACCCGGTCCATCATGCCCTTGGAAATCAAATTGGAGTCCGGGAAGACCAGAAATTGTCCGGCCAGGGGGCTCTCGTATCGTCCGTTTTTAGTTTTTTTGACGATCAGTTGTTTTTCCAGGGCGGTCAAAGCCGTTTGGATTTCATCAGTTCTAAGCCCGAGCAGTTTGGTCAATTCCTGGACGCCGAAAGGCTCCTTGGCGCTGGTTAAAACCCGGTAGCACCAATAACTGGCCCGGTTTTTCATAATCGTTTCATATTGAGCCAAGGCCAGAGGCTGGGCCGAATCGCGGATGACTTTGCGAAGCGCTTGAGCGCCGGGATCGCTGGCCATGGCTTGGCCGACGCCGTTTGTGAATGGACCCAGCACCCAATCCGTCAAGTCTTTGGAACCGAGCCATGTCGTCAGGTACGCCAGGATCAGTTCTTTAAGTTCGTTCGATTTAAGGGGGAGTCTCAATAGCGTGCATAAAAGCGGCAGGCGTTTGGGCTGGGGCAAATGCGTCCCTTTCTCGATGCGCAGGTAATTAGGGAAGCTGCATTTGAAAACTTTGGCGCCGCCGTTTTTGTGAAAAAACTGATAGGCGGTTTCAAAACCCGCTTCTTTGCGCAGCTTGGCGAAGACGCGGGAGAATGCCGTTACCATGGTTTCACCACATGATAGTAATTTGACTCATCATGATTCATTATTGATTCAGAAATCGAATAGCTTCAGAATTTTGCCTTCGATGAAAATCAGCGCGGATTTTTCCGTTTCTTCCAGCGTTGTGTAAGCGTTGACGGTTCGAATGGCGTCCCGAAAATAGGAGATACAGCCCTCCAGTTTGGCCATATCCACCCGCGTTCCGGCAAAACGGATGTCAAAAACCCGCCCCCGTTCCTTGGCCGGCCGCTACGAAAAATTATCCTTTTCTAAACTGGGTCTTATTTTTCGTCCGATCATTCACCGGGCCTTACGCTTGGCTTTATAATCCCCAGCTATTGCTGTTTCATGGGCTCAACCAGTTGATTGAGCATGGTTCTAATGTTTTCTTTTTCCGCGTGAAGCTCATTTCGCCGCCCAACGATTACGTTTGCTTCGGCGATCACCGTGGCTACGGTCATGGCCGGTTTCCAATGCCAGCTTTCGATTTCTTTCAGCAGGCCCTTGGCGCCTCCGGAGGCCTTGTGGTATTCGAGCAGCGCGGCTAGGTTTGTAAATTGGGGGCCTTCGACGCAGCCGCAACCCCGGCATAGCCTGTTCATTCGATAATTGACGGCGCCCAGTAGAGTGATTTCCCGTTGATTTAATTGAGTCATTTCCTGATCAACGGCGGACAGCCGTTGGGTCAGGCTTTCAGTCAGGTTCATGATGGACACCCGCGCCGGCGCCGGGCTTTCCGGAAGCGAAACGGTTACGCTCGCAGGAGCGGCTGCGGCCGTGGCCTGCACAAAGCGCGGCAAGGCGGCTCGATCATGAACGGCTGAAACGATTGACCAGTTTTGCCAATCGCGGTTGTCAGCAGCCAGAATTTTTGTTTCTCCCAAAACAAAAAAGCCGGCGGCTGCCAATAATCCTTTTATTTTTTGCGTCATTTGCATTCTCCTTGTTGTTTTTACCGGGATCAGATTTACCAATAGCGGAAAGCGACATTGGGAAGAATAACTCTGCCCGTCCTTTTGCCCAGCTTCACGAAAATGGTGATGACCGCCTGCATTCCTCGTTCGAGTCTTATGTCCCCGTCCAAAACATGGCGGGCGTTTAACGATAAGCGCGACGGCCTGGCGGATTTCAGGATCGAGGCTTCGGTATTGGGCGTCAAACGCAAGGTTACTCCGGGGTAAGCCTGCGTCCCCGCAGAGTTTAAAACGTTAATATTCATGCCCGTATATTGAAGCAGAACAGGGTTCTTGTTGCCGGGGCTTCTCCATGAACCCTTGACCTGGGCGCGCACTGCTTGCATCGGCGAAGCGTCATTGTCAATCAAGGCCGTAATTTCTTGAGGCCTAAATTGCAATTTGGGACCTCGCGCTGAACTTTCGAAAACAACGTCCAAATAACCGGAATTTGCTTGAACCGTGGCTGATAGAGCCGGGATTAAAAACAGCGTCGATAGGAAGATTAAATTTTTCTTTTTAAGCATCGCCGGCCGTCTCCTTTCTTGCCGATGGAATTTTTGTTCCTTGCTATTAATTAGAAGTTACCTCCGGTGGTCGTTTGGGAGAGCCGCACGAAACCAAACCAAAGTCCCGGTTGTTTAACCCCCAAGACTCAAGAGAAAAATCGTTCTTTTTGTCATCTTAATAGGCAGGGAGAGGCCCGAGTTGGGATAGGAGGACAATACGATGAAGATTAAACGAGTTTCCTTAGGGACGCTGGTCACAATTTTTATGGCTGCCGTGTTCTTAAAGGCTGAAACCAGCGATGGTTATGGCACTTGCGCCACTGTGAAACAGCAGCTTCGCCGGCAGGCCGATGCTGCAGGGCAGGCCCAATCATCTTTTGACGGCGGTAGCGCCGGATTATCGTTGGGCGAAGGCCGGACGAATAACTGCCGGGGAACACAATGCATTCATCAAGATTCCGATCCCCATTTAGGGACGATGCCGGTGGTGCCGGCAGGCGGAGAATGGTCCAAGGCAAGGCCCGACGGCGGGACCTCCCAAGAACAGGAATTGCAAAAAACTCAGCAAGCCTTGGATTACTATCGTGAGGAATTGAACCGCTCGCGCGGTGATGTCGGCCGCACAGCCACGGATTTGAGCGAGCGGCAGAAGGAAATCATGAACACAATCAATAAATTAACCGAGCAGCGAAGCAGGCTTTGGCGGGAAATTGATCAACCCAAACAGGACGGCCGCAGGGAAGTGCAAATGCTGAACCCTTGGGTTTTGCCTAAAACTCCTGATACTCCAGGGAATGTCGATGGGGCGGACGCGGGGTTTTCCGGCGGCCATCGGCGTCCGGCGGATTACGACTGCGTGCGCAGGCCCGGGCAAGGCGGTTTTTATAATCAGCAGGTTGCCAATCAGGCCTCCGGTCAGACGGACGGCGGCGAATGGCCGGTTCAGACAAATCAGGCGCCGTCATCCCGCTTTGACAACGGCTGCCATAGCCACGGGACCGGTGTTATTTGCTGCCAACCTTAAATGAGAAATTTGGTGTCGACCATGGTTGGATTTTTAAGACAGGGCCCTCTGGTGTCCGCCCTTATCCTATACGGGTTATTTGCTCTGCCGGCTTATGCCGAAGACGGCGGGGAGGCCCCTGGCGCCGAAGAACTCATGCGCATCTTTGATCGGGGAAAAAACAAGCAAGAAGGTCTGCTTCTTGCTCGACTGGAGACACCGTTTTTGAAGACACGGGGAGCCGACCCGTCTGCGTCCGGGTTGTCCTGGGACGGGCCTTATCTTCCGTGGCGTCCGGCTGCTCAATATAATCAATCATCCGGAGGGTTCCAATTTAACTGGCCTAAGGTCGGCGCCATTGCCCTGGCCGTTCTTCTTATTGGGGGAACATTGGCCGCCGGGCTTTTGTCTGCGGCGGCCATGGGCTGGACGGCAGCCGCCGTCATCCCCCTTGAAGTGACGGCGTTGGCTGTGGCGGCCGAGCTTGTGGTGCTCGGCCGTTGGATCGAGACTCTTTGATATGTGGTTTGCCTCAGGAGCGTAACTCAATATAAAAGCGGATGATGTGATGTGGTATGCTCCATAACTTAAACGGGGATTAATTGAGTTGATGGAGGCATTATGAATCAGTCATCATTGAAACCTTTTTTTATTTTTTTATGGGCGGCTTTTTTGGGAGCCGGATTATTGTCGGCCCAGTCCAGCGATAGCGATTGGTCTGACTCAAGCGGAGCTTTTGATCAGGGAGTTCGGGTTCGAACCGGACAATCGCTTCGAGTGCAAAAGCGTCGCATCGTCAATATTGATTTTGACGACGGCCGCGGCCCCGTTGCCGCTCGCCGGCACGGCAACGGCGGGGGTTGGGTTGCGGCAACGGCCAGAGTGGATCAAACGGCTTATGTGGATAGCCAGGCTGTTGTTTTCGGCCATGCCCGAGTGTCAGGCAACGCCAAAATTTTGGATGAGGCTAAAGTTTACGGTCAGGCTCAGGTCAGCGACAACGCCGAGATCAGGGACTATGCGCGCGTGTTCGGGGGTGCCGTCGTCAAAGAACAGGCGAAGGTGATCGCTTACGCGCAGGCGGCGGACAGCGCTACGATTTCCGGCGAGGCGAAAATAGACGGCGCAGCCTTAATCGGCGGCCAAGCGAGAATCAACAATCGAGTTTGGATTTTCGGCCGGCCGAAAATTGCCGGTCACGTCAACATCCGTGACGATGCGCGAGTTTTTGGAGAGGCTGTTATTTCTGACCGAGTTTTGATTGCGGACGGCGCCCAAGTGCATGGATTGGCCGTGCTTGCCGATGACGCGCAGGTCGGCGGTTATGCCCAGGTGCATGAATATTCGAGCGTCAAAGGCCAAGTCAAAATTTTCGATCACGCCATCGTCAAGGGCCATGCCAAAATCAGCGGCGAGGCCATGATTTACGGCAACGCGAAAATTTTTGACGAAGCCGTGATTCTTTGGAAAGCCCGCGTTTACGGAGCCAATCCTATGGTTTCCGGCAAGGCCGTCATCTCAGGCGAGGCGAAAATTATGGATGAGGCCTCGGTTTACGGCGAAGCGCAAGTTTTTGACACGGCGCAGATCGGCGGCAACGCCAGAGTTTACGGCTCTATTTTGGTTTTTGGCGATGCTCAAGTCGGCGATTGCGCACAGCTTTCCTCGGCGGATGTCTTCGGCGGCGTCCATCGCTCGCCCTGCCCGTAGAATTTTTATTCCACGTTCAAGCAAAGAAATCAGGTGATCAGAGCGGAACGCTATTTCAGCGGGTAATCCTGCGGCACCAAAACCCTTAAGGCTTCGGGGAGAATGCCGACGCGAATCTCCTGGGCATCACAAAAAGGCTCGCCGTCGAGATGATAGGGCAATGGTTCGGGCAAATGCAAAACAGCTTCCTTGAGGGTCAGCGTTTCGGCGAATGAGCATTGGTCCATGGTCTTATTAAAAAGTCGGGAAGCCTCTATCGCCACTTTCCAAATGGGCGTCTCGGGAATCATAACGGCGTGCAGCAGTCCGTCCGTCATTGAGGCCTTGGGAGCGATTTCAGCGCCGTCGCCGTATTGTTTACCGTTGGCGAATGCAACTAACAGCGGTTTCATGACGCGTTCATGGCCGTTGATTGTAACCTCTATGGCCGGCATTTTATGAAAGGCCATTTCCTTGAGTGTTAGGTAATAATAGGGGAGTTTTCCTCTGGTCGGATGTTTATCGAAGGCCCAGCCGACCTGGGCGTCCAGCCCGATACCCGCGATATTGAAAAAATAGCGGCTATTGAATTTTCCGGCGTCAATAGTCAGTATCTTGGAGTTGAGGAGACCTTTACAGGCGGCTTCGGGCTCAAGGGGGATTTTCCATTCGCAGGCCAGGCCGTTGCCTGATCCTTTGGGGATCAAGCCGATGACCGCATTGGTTTTGACCAAAACAGAGCCCACTTCGTTGAATGTGCCGTCGCCGCCGACAACCAGAATAATCCGGCCTTCATCCGCCCCTTGCCGGGCGATTTCAGCCGCATGGCCGCGGAATTTGGTATGGGCAATTTCCAAGGACCGGGCTTTGGGGCCCAATAAGCGTTTGACCGTTTCTTCGTAAGAGGCGATTTTTCGCTGCCCGGAAATGGGGTTGATGATGCACAGTAGTTTTGAATTTTTGATGTCAAAAACGGATTCAATCATGGTTTCTTCGGTCAAGTTCGTTGATAATACGGTCATAAAAGGCCAAATGATCGAAGCCCGAGCGCGTCGCAGCCCGGACGGTTTGGGCTATTAAACTAAAGCTGTGGCCGATTTGGGCGAAGTGATCGGCCTCCACGGTTTCCGCATAATCGAAGCCGAGTCCTTGGCCCAGGGCCGATGCTTGGGCCACCAAGCCGTCGTTGGGGCCGCCGGCTTTGGCATGGGGGTAGCGGCTGATAAAATGATGGGGGATTTGAAGCGCCGGCGGCATCAGGCCCCCGGCCCAAGGCGAGGCTGCTCCGGCAAAAGCGAGGTAAATGACGCCGCCGGCTTGCGGCGTTTCTTGATTAAAACGCTCCATGGCGTCGGGCGTCATTTGCGCCAACCCGCCCTCGAAGGGAAGCACCAAGTCGCGCAGCCAGCGTTCGCCGTGAATCCAGGCGCGCGCATCAATCAATGCCTCAAGCTCAACGATGGGCCAGTGTTGTTTGGCTTTGACCGCGAGATCGGCCAATGGCGTTCCCCAATGGGGGGAACCGATGGTAGCCAATGCGCCGATGATTTCATGGCCCCCCAAGCGGCTGATCAAGAAACGTGCGTCCAAGCCGCCCATGCTATGCGCGATGAGCAGGGCTTTTTGCCGGGGTTGCAACTGCGGCCGGGCCAGCCATTGAACGATTTGGGCTTTGATTTGCCCGGCGCGGCGTTCGATGGAGGCGCCGGGATCGACCTGGGTGAAATAAACGGGCCGCCCGGGGAATCGCCGCTTGAGATGCCCGTCTAAATTGTTGAAGTAGGCGGTTTTTCCGATTTCTTTAAAGCCCAGAAAGCCGTGGGCGAATACCAGAGGGGAAAGCATGGTGAATGTCCAGCATACGCAATTGGGGAGTTAGTGTCGATGAACCGGCTCGCGAGTGTATGTGTCGTCGAATCCCCGCTCATCATATCGATGCTCATCGTGGGTTTCGTGGCTGAAATGTTCATCATCGTACTCGGCGGTTTGATTGGGGACTGGACCGCGATCCGTGTCGGTATGCTGAAGTTTGGGCGGTTCCAGGAAGCGCCGGGCTTGCTCCAGGACTTCTTTAGCGCGCCTGATGGCATTATCGACGTCCGCTTTGCCGCCTTTGCCCGCGGAAAGGCCCTGAAGCCGTCCGTAAATCCGTTCAAGGCAAAGATATCGTGATTCCTGGGAATAAAACGTCTTGGGCCGGATGCGCGCGCCTTGGGCTTGCCCGACCTTTTTAAGAACGTCGATCACGCTCATTTCCAGATTCCTGGCATCTTTGGCCAATCCCGTGGCCGCCGCGCGCACCGCGGCATAGGAATTGGCGATCCCCGTGTCATTGGCATTGGGCAAAGCGAAGGTCAGCGGCTTGGTCAGTTCTCCGGCGACTTTGAATTCTTGAATATCATGCGTGTATTGATCGCGTATTCTATTAGCCTTATTGGCGTAGCGGATGCGGATGGTGTTGACGGCATTTTGAAAGCTTCGCAAATCTTCGATGCGCATCAACAGCGAGGCGTCGGGGTAATAAATTTCATGCTCGCTGGAGGGAAGTTTGGGGATTCTGTCGCAGAATCCCGTCTCCCTGGGCGGAGCCTGGAAACTAAATTTCGCGGCCGCAGCTTTTAACTCCAGGTCCCGCGACTGAGCCATTTCTTTAAGCTGATTTTCATATTGGGCGCGCAGGTTTTTGACGTAATTGTTCAGGTTTTGGTGGCTCTTTAATTCGATTTGGTCTATTTCATGGGCTGCGGCGGGAACATAGACGTCGTCTTCGCCGGCCGGCGCGGCGGTTGCGGGCGCCTTTCTGGCTTTTTTGTTCGCGGCCTCCAGGGCGCCGTTGGCCAGCAAAACGGCCGATATCGAGAAGATCAACGCGCGCCGGACGCCTGACACCTTATTCATGGTCATCCTGCTAGGAGCTTAAGGTTTGTTTGGGATTTTTTCAAGGGTCAATTTGATAATTTTGGGCGGGCCTAAAAATCATCCCGGCGGACGCCGTGGCGGAGCTCTTTTTTCAAAGATTGATGATGTTTGTCTTTGAGATCCGTTAGGATGCGCCGCGCCAGAAATCGATTGATTGCTTGGGAGCGGGATTCTTGGCATTTGACCTCAAGGCCCGTGGGGCGGTGCTTCAAGTAAACGCAGGTGGCTGTTTTGTTGACGTTTTGTCCGCCCTTGCCGCCTGAGCGCACAAAATGTTCTTCGATTTCCGCCTCGCGGATGCCCAGGCGCTGCATGCGGGCCCGAAGCGCGGTTTCTTTTTCCGGACTCACGCCGAAGATCATGTCCATGGGTGAATTATAAAAATAGCTATGCTTAATGAGAATGCTTTATGTGCCTCGTTTGATATGAGAATTATCGCGGGATCAGCCAAGGGACGGCGCCTGAAAGCGCCTAAGCGCGATTCCATGATCCGCCCTATTCTTTCCAGGATTAGGCAATCCCTATTCGACAGCATCCGTCCCAAAGTCATGGGCAGCAATTTTTTAGACCTTTACGCCGGCTCGGGCATCGTGGGTTTGGAAGCCCTTTCACGGGGTGCCCAATTCGTGGTTTTTGTGGAAAAAGGCCGGGAAGGATTGAGGCTGATCGAACAAAACATCGATAAGTTGGGCGCCAAGCAAAAAAGTTTGATCTTGCAGGGAGATATTTTAGGCGGTTCGCTTCTTTTTTTACGGTCCAAGCTTGAACCGGATTTTCTTTTTGATTTGGTATTTTGCGCGCCGCCGTATTTAGGCGAGGACCGGCGCGGTCAGGTATTGGTCATGACTGTCCCGACCATTGAAAAAATCGGGTCCGCGCGTTTGCTGGCTCCCGGAGCCTGGGTCGTGTGCCAACATCATCAAAAGGAGCCCATGGCCGCCTGGCCCGGCGGATTCCATGAAATAAAAAAGGCAAAATTCGGCGAATCCATGCTGACTTATTTAAAATTTGAACCATGAACAAAATCCGTTGCTTGGCTCATGCGATGGTTTTGCTGCTGAGCCCGAGCTTAGCCTTGCCCGCCGAATCCCTGATCGATATTCAAGCCGCTGCCCCGACCGTCGGCGTTGATATTCGTTACGCGACCAAGGACAATTTTGTCGGCGAGGCGCTTTATCCGCAAAGCCGCTGCCTTCTGTGGACCCGCGCGGCCGAGTCTCTGGCCAAGGTTCAGCGCGAACTCGAGAAACGCCGGCTTGGCCTTAAGGTCTGGGATTGCTACCGGCCGTTGGCCGTCCAATACAAGCTTTGGGCCAAGGTTCCGGATGAACGCTATGTGGCGAATCCCGCCAACGGTTCCCGCCATAATCGCGGCGCGGCCGTGGATTTGACGCTGGTCGATGCCCTGGGCAGGGAATTGCCCATGCCCACGGCTTATGACGATTTTACCGAGAAGGCGCATCGAAATTTTGAAGACGTCACTCAAGAGGAGAAGGCCAACCGGCGTCTTCTTGAAGTGGTGATGAGCCGCCATGGATTTATCGGTCTTGACACGGAATGGTGGCATTTCGACTATAAAGGATGGCAGAATTATCCGGTGATGGATTTGCCCTTAGAGCGCATCCCGGCCATTGACGAAGCCGGTCAGTTGATCGTCGTTGGGGCCAAGGATTGGGATCAGACCGCGGCCAAGGTTTATTTATTCGAGCGCTCGGCCAAGGGTTGGCGCCGCGTCAAATCCATGCCTGCTGTTTTGGGCCGGAAGGGTTTAGGATGGGGTTTGGGGCTTCATCCTCAGATTGATCGCGAGCCTCAAAAAAGAGAGGGAGACCTAAGATCGCCGGCCGGCGTTTTTGCCATGGTCGACGCCTATGGTTATGATCAACGCCTGCCGTTTGACCATCGCTGGCCCTACGCTCAGGCGACGCCCGATTTGATCTGCGTGGATGATCCCAAGTCCGGCTATTACAACCGCGTGATCTTAAAATCAGGGCCCCAGGACTGGTCGTCCGCCGAAGATATGCTTAGAAAAGACGATCTGTACCGCCGTCTTATCATCGTTGAGCACAACAGCAATCCTCCGAAGCCCGGCCGGGGATCTTGCATTTTTTTCCATATCTGGAAGGATAAGAATTCCGGCACTGCAGGTTGCACGGCGTTCGCCCAAAAAGACATTGAGTTCATCGTGGAATGGCTTGATCCGGCCAAAAAACCCGTCGTCGTTCAATTGCCTGAAAAAGTTTATGGTGAAATCGCCGGCATTTGGAATTTGCCTCGCTTTTAGCTGCGTTGTCCCGGCTGATGCGCAGGAGAATGCCTTGACGCCCAAAAAAATGGTCGTGATCACGGCGGTGGCGGATTTGCGCAAGGAGCCCAAGCCCCGCGCGTTGGATCGAAAACAGGATTTCGACCAGGAGACTCAATTGCTTTTCGGCGAGCATGTGCTGGCCTATGAAGAGAAGGACGGTTGGGTTAGCGTCGAGGCCGTCGAACAGCAGGAATTTACCCACAATCACCGCTGGGAGGGTTATCCCGGCTGGGTCCAGCGTAAGGCGCTTGTTGAGGTGGCGGAGTTCCCCCGGCCTAATGCCGTGGTCATCGCCGGTTATGCGGCACTAAAAAAAGGGACATCGTTTTTTTCCGGACGCCTCGCGAAATTATCCCTAGGCACGCGTCTGGTGATCGTTGAGGCGGAAAAGTCGAAAAAAGGATGGAGCCGCGTTCTTTTGGCCGATGGACGCCGGGGCTGGGTTCGAACAGGCGATATTCGCATGCTTAGCGATTTGCCCTTCATTCACGAGGGCAGCCGTTCTTCCATCGTGGACACGGCCCGGCGTTTTTTGGGCGGCCCCTATTTTTGGGGCGGGCGCAGTTTTTACGATAAACGAAACAAGAAAGTGATGACCGGAGTGGACTGTTCGGGGCTCGTTTATTTGAGCTACCGGATCAACGGCTTGGATGTTCCACGGGACGCGCATGAGCAGTTTTTGAAATCCCGGCGTATCGAGGCCAAAAACCTTAAACCCGGCGATCTTATTTTTTTATCGACGCGGGAGGATCCGGAGAATTTTAGCCATGTCATGATTTACGCCGGCGACGGAAAAATCATCGAAGCGGCCGGAGAGAAAGACGGTGTCCGGGAAACGACGCTCAAGGAACGCCTGGGCGTGACGCCGGAGTCTTTGGGTTGGGGCGACCGGACCGAGCTTTACCGGGTTTATTTCGGGACGTATATCCCCGAATGAATCCGGAATCATTCCGTGTTTGAGATTTCCTACACCAAGGTCCGCGCTTATCTCAACTGCCCGTGGCTTTACAAATTAAAATTTATCGACGATTGGAAAGCGCCGCCTTCGCCGGAGGCGAGTTTGGGGCTTTCCGTCCACAAGGCGCTCGAGCTTTATCATCAACGCGCCGCCTCCGGCGGCGAGGCGGCCATGGCGGCTTTGGATGAGGTCTGGGACCGCGCGGGGTACCGCAACGCCGAGGAAGAACTGGCCTTCTATGACCGCGCCCGCGAACTGTTGGAGCGTTATCTGCGCGATATCGCCGCCTCATGGCCGGGCCGAGTCAAGGAAATTGAGAAAAATTTCGAGCTGACTTTGCCGGAGTCGAATTTGAAACTCATCGGCATCATGGATCGTATCGATCAAATGCCGGACGGCTCTTTTGCTTTGATTGAATATAAAACCCATGCCGCGCCGTGGGCCGAAACGCGCCTGGCCGATGATCTTCAAATGACGATTTACAGCCGCGCCGCTGAGCAGGCGCTTGGGCTTTCACCGCTTAAGCTTTTCTTTTTTTTCGTGTCTCAAGGCCGCGCCGTCGAGGTCAGCCGCGGGAAGCAACAGTGGCTTGAGGCTCGCCGCGCGCTTGAGGACGTGGCCCTGAAAGTCAAGCAGGGATTTTTTGATCCCGACAGACGCTATTGTCCTTATTGCGAAATGAAGCGAAGCTGCGCGTATTCGACGGAGCGCTCCAAGACATGATGATCGCCGTCGCGCGCAGGAGGCGTTTAAGCGAGCTGTTGGATAAAACCCGCGCCCTAAGGCTCGGCGGCCGGTATCACCGGGGGGCCGAATCGGCGCGCGCTTTGGCCCGGATGGCCGGGCGCGGAAAAATGCCCGATCTCGAACTGGAGGCTTATTGGGAATTGCTCGAGGATTTGAAGGCGCTTCATCCCGAGCGTCGCGGCCTTCTTTGTTCCGTGGAGAGGAGAGCCTCGCGCTTGGCCCGTTGTTCCGGCGATGAGCGATTGAGGCTGGAAGCTCAAATCCGGCAGGCCGCGTTATGGCGGACATTGGGGGAGCATGAGCGCGCGGCGGCCGCGCTGACGGGCGTCATCGGGCATCGGGCGCTGACAAAAGACCGTCAATTGTCGGGCTACGCTTGCTGGAATTTGGCGTTCGCCTTAAGAATGCTGCTGAAGCTTGACCGGGCGGCTTTCTTTTTTCATCGCGCCGCGCGAATTTTTGAGTCGACGGGGGATGCCTCCGGTTTGGCTTATGCGATGAGCGGCTTGGCGGGCGTCACCCGGCTGATGAACCGGCCGCAGGCTTCGCTGGGCTATTATCGCCGCGCGCTCGCCTTGTTTCAGCGGGAAAAAGACGATCCTTATGGTTTGGCTTATGCCAATTGCGGTTCAGGCAACGCCTTAAGACGTCTTGGGCGTTTTCGCCGGGCCGTCGCTCATTACAATCGCGCCCATCGGATTTACCGGCGTTTGCGCGACGCGGTCAACGAAGGCTATGTGTGTTGGGGCCGCTACGTTTGCCTGAGAGCCTTGGGCCGTCGCTCTGAGGCCGGCCGCGATTTAAAGCGCGCGTTGGGTCTTTTCAAAAAAACAAAAGACCGGCGGGGGCTTGCGCTTTGCCAAGTCTGGGCCGGCCTTCCCCTTGGCGTCACCGACATCGCGGCCCTGCGCGAAGCCCACCGGTCTTAGAACTGACACGGAAAGTCTCCTCGGGCTGCAACGAATTTTTCGTGGCCTGCGGCTGCGTTGCCGCGAGGCTTACGTGCCTTTCAGGCACGCCGCACCTCGCGGCGCCTGGCCTCGGCTCCCGAAAAATTGTTTCGCTGCCGACGATACTTTCCGTGTCAGTTCTAATACAATACTTCCGCCCATGCGTAAAAAGAGGGGATTAAAGCACGTCGTTCGGTCTTCATTTTGGGCTTTTCTATTGAGCGGCGTGGTCATCCTTACGGTGTTCCCGATCGTGGTCACCAGAGTGATCGGCGTCGATGCGATCGTCTCCTGGGCCTTGGCTGAGATTTCCGAGGCCCTTCACCGGCAGATTTTTGTGGGCCAGGCTCATCTGAGCCTGCTGGGCAAGATCGATTTTCAGGACGTTAAAATTTCCGAACACCCGACGTTTAAAGAAGGCACGTTCCTTGAGGGCGAGCGCTTGGTGCTTGAGCCGAAGTTCGTCCATCTTCTTTTGGGGCGCATTGTCATCGATGAATTGAAGCTCGAGGGCGCCAAGGTTCGCTTCGTGCGCAATACCAAGGGCCGCTGGAATATTCAACATATTGCCCGGCGTCCGCAGGGTCCCAAAGTGCTTAATTTGGAACCCTCGTCAAACGGCGCCGGCGGTTATTTGGATATCGATGATATCGAGCTGTCCCGGACTAATTTCATTCTAAAAGACGAACTAGGGAAAATTCCCACGGTGACGCTCAACAACGTCGTCCTTAGGGCCAAGGGATTCTCTCCCAACGCCTCGTTTTCCACCTTTCTTTCTCTTGAGGCGCAGGTTGAGCGCCCGTCGACCGGCGCCGTCGCCGCCGTTGGGCAAAACCAGTGGGTCGAGCTGTTGTCGCGTTCGACAATGGCGGTGCACTTGAACGGCTGGGTCAACGCGGGCGGCTGGAACCTGGATCAAGCCAACGCCAGTTTGAAAGAGTTCAAAATTGAGGCCGCCACTTGGAAAATTTCGGCGGAAGGAACGCTCGAGTCCGCTTTTCGTCCGCGCGCCGGGTTAAAAATCAGCGCAGGGTTCGACAAGTTTGAGATGGGCCACGGTAGCGCGCCGTTGACAATGGACGGCCAGGGGCAAGTTTTGCTCAATCTGGGAATGGATAAGCATATGTTCAGCGTTGACGTGACGGCCACGGAACTCGGCGTTTTTTGGGGGGATCGATTCCAGAAAAAAGCCCGTGTGCCCTTTGAAATGAGCGTTGACGGACGGTGGACTCTGCCCGCACCCCTGCCTAAACCCCCCGGTTCATCCGGCCCGGTCGTTGCGTCGACGGCGACTCTGGCTTATCACCTAAACGGCAAGGTGGAGTTTGAATTCGCCGAAGCGGCTAAAGGCGGCATTAAAAATTTGGCGTTTATTTTCCGGCGCCAGGTTCTCCTTAAACCGGACATCGAGGACCAAAAGGAAGACGACGATGAGGCGTTCCCCGAATGGCCGTCGGCCCAAGCTCCGTGGCCGGTTCCGGTTTCTTCCGAACTTTCGGATTGGGAGCTGACCGTTTCTTCGTTGACGTGTTATCCTCAGGGGCTGCCGTCGTTGTTTCCTTTCATGGATAAGAATTTTCGGATCACCCGAGGGTTGATTAAGGCCGACGAGCTGCGCCTCTGGGGGAAGGGCGGATCCTGGAATTTGAGCGGTCAAAATTTACGCTTGCAGGGCGCGCGTTTGAACAATCCGAAAGACAAAATCAGCAGCGTCGAGCTTGGCGTCGAGCGCCTGGCGTTTCGTTCGCCCCGGCCTTTTTGGGAATTGGATGTGGCCGGAGCGTTGACGCTGGCCCGGGCGGATACGACGTTTTTGGCTTGCCGGGAGCTGGTGGGCAGGGCTGATCTACGGGGCATCAGCAATCAGCGCGACCCTCCGATTGACGGGGAAATTCATGTTCATTTGTCTTCAGGAGTTTTAAGGGGCGTGCCTGATTTGGTCCAACGCGCGCCGTTCATGAAATTTTTGGTTTATCCTTTGCGCATTACCGAGGATTTAAATGACTGGGGCATCCTCAAACTCGACGGCCAGGATTTTAAATCCATCCCCATGGAATCCATGCAAAGCGATTATTATTTCGAGCGAGGCCGGATGAATCTTGAAAAAATCACGGTCAGGGGGCCCTTGAGCAACGTGCAGGTCAGCGGCATGGTTAATTTTCCGCAGGATCAGATCAACTTGTTGGTGGCCATCAGCATGCCGCGCGAAAAAATCCGCTGGCCGTTGGCGGACGCGTTCATGGATGAGCATGGCAACCCGTACCTGCATATTAAGATCAAGGGGCCGCTTAAAAAACCTCCTGTCTATCCCGTCTTGAGCCACAAAAAAGATATGCTTAGCGAGATCAGCGAGCAGCTGACCGCCTTAAGGCAAACGACCAGACAACTGTTGGATAAAATCTTCCATCGAAAAAATGGCGCTCAATGACCGTTCTCTGACGCTTAAATACCGTCCGGCTTTTTTCCGGGACGTGGTCGGCCAAGAAGCTGTTTCGCGGGCTTTGCTCAATGCCGTGGCCTCCAGCCGGATTCATCCTGCGTATATTTTCCACGGCTCCCGGGGCTCGGGTAAAACGTCGACCGCGCGCATTTTCGCTAAAGCCTTGAATTGCCGCGAACGTTCCACCGATGGGGAACCGTGCGGTGAGTGCGCCGCCTGCGGCGAAATCGCCGGGGGCCGTTCCTTGGATGTCATGGAAATCGACGCCGCCAGCCATACCCAGGTGGATCATATCCGCGAGGTGGTGTTGGATACCGTCAATTTGGCGCCGGCGCGCGATCGCTACCGTATCTTCATTATCGACGAAGTGCATATGCTCTCTTCCGCCTCGTTCAACGCGATGCTTAAGACCCTTGAAGAGCCGCCTGATCACGTGGTTTTTATTTTGGCGACGACCGAATTGCACAAGGTCCCGGCGACCGTGGTTTCGCGGACTCAAAGCTTCCCTTTCCGCGCTTTTGCGGTGGGGGAAATCGTTGAACGCTTGAAATTCGTCATCGAGCGCGAGCAAATTGCGGTGGCCGCCGACGCTCTGGATGAAATCGCCCGCTCCGCGGGGGGCTCGCTCAGGGATGCGTTGAGTATTTTGGAACAGCTGTTGAATCTGGCGGGTTCCAAAGACGTCACCATCGAGCGCCGGGATTTGACCCAGCTGTTGGGTTTTGTCGAAGGCGAGATGTCCGCGGCCTTGGTTGAGGCGTTGGCCGTCAACGCCGACTTTGAATCAACGCAGCGGTTGATCCAGGAGATTTTGTATCAAAAGGGCCACTCCCCGGCTCAATTGCTGGGGAGTTTGTTTCGAGAGTCCTCGGCGGCGCTTTTAAACACGCTCCAAAAAAACCGGGTGGAGAACTCCGCCGGGCGTCTGTACATGCTTTGCGAGCATATTTTAAAGCTCCAGGGGGAATTGCGTTTTGCGTCCGATCCGATTTTAGCTTGCGAGGTCGGGCTCGCCGGTTTTTTGGTGAATCAGGGCGAGCCTCTGTGTGATCAAGGCGCGCCCATGGTCGCGGCGGCGCCGGTTGAACCCCGCCTGGAAGCCGCGCGCCCCGCGCTTTTGCCAAAAGCCGCTCCCGTTGCCGGGGATAAGCCCATCGAGCCGCCTCCGGTTAAAAAACCGCAAGCGCCGCCTATCGCGGCGACGGCGGCTTTAGGCGCCGTCGCGCAAGAGTCCCCCGCGCCCGATCTTGCGGCCGCCCTGACGCCCGAGGTTTTGCTGAATCGTTTGAGCAAGGCCATGCAGGAAAAAAATTGGGGCCTTTACATGAGAGACGCCGATCTTCAGATCAAACCCGGCGCCGGTTACGAGCTTTTAGTGACCGGCCGTTTCAATTTTTTGGGCGTTGAAAAAAATTGGGATCAAATTTCGGCCCTATGGCGGGGCTTGGCCGGTGAAAACAGCAAATTAAGTTTCAGCATGAGGGCCGATGCGCCGGGCGCCTCCCGATCGCCCGCCGATGCCGGCTGCGAACCCGAAACCGTCCCCCAGGAAAAACCGGTGGAAGTGCCCGAAGACTTGAAAAAAATAGCGAAAGTCTTCGGCGGCAAAATCAAGCGATTTAAGAAAACCTAAATGGGCCGTTCGCGATCCCTGGACACGCTGGCTCAAGCCTTGCGTTTTTCATTCCCGCATGTCGGCCCCCGCCAAAGCGAACGCATGGCGCTGAAGCTGCTTTCCATCGAGGAGAAGGATTTCCTGCGTTTGATTGAATCCATGCGCCAGGCCCGAAGCCGCGTCATCCGCTGCGAACATTGCCAGGACTTGACCGAGGCCGTGCGCTGCCCGATTTGCTCCAGCCCCTCGCGCCAGCGGAGCGTTCTCTGCGTCGTTGAAAATCCCCAGGATGTCGACGCCATCGAGGCCAGCGGGAGTTACCGAGGGCTTTACCATGTTCTTCACGGCAGTCTGGATGCGCGGATGGAGGAAGTCTCGACCAGCGGAAAAACCCCCTTGACGCTGAAGGCTTTATGGCTGCGCCTTGAAGAGGATGCGCAGTTAGGCGAGATTATTTTGGCTCTGGATCAAGATACATCCGGAGAGTTGACCAGCCTATATCTGGTGCGTGAAATTCAGAAGAATTTTCCGTGCCTGAGGATCACGCGCATCGGCGTGGGCATCCCGTTCGGCGGGGAAGTCCAATACGGCGATCCGGCGACGCTCAAGCAGGCGTTGGCGGCCCGCATGGAAATTTCCGTTAAGCCGGTGACCGGCGAGAAATCGTCCGTTATCGGGGCATAGCTCAGCTGGTAGAGCGCTCGGTTTGGGACCGAGAGGTCACAGGTTCAAATCCTGTTGCCCCGAAATTCACCATGGGACCAAAGTCTCTGTTTTGAGTAGGTCTAAAGTTTTCATTTTTCAGCCCTAAAGTCCCTTTTCAATTTAACCCACGTCAGTCACACTAGAAGCATGGTCTATGGACCATGGAGGTTGATATGAAAAATGTGACGCTCGCCGCCTTGATCGCATTCGTTTTTTGCCTTTCGGCTCAAGCCGGGGTTCCTGAAATTATCCAGCTGTCCAAAACAGCCAAAACCGCGATGGCCAACGCGGAAAACGCCGCGCGCCGCGGCGATCTATATAGGTATGAGGAGCGTCGTTTTTGCATGGAGGAAAAGGGTTGCGTCAATCCCTTCTATGTGCGCCCGGCGCTCAGTGTTGACGAATTGCGCGGGCGATTAATCGAATTTGACGCCAATTATCAATTGGCGGCGGCCATGCTCGCTCAGGTCATCAGCGAGGTTGAGGCTTATAAGCGCTCGGGCGGATTTGTGCCCCTGCGGGTCTCTATTGATAGAGTCGGCGAGGCTGTCGGCGAGCTTAACAGCGAATACAATGGTTTGCATGTCCCTGCTGCTGCGACCAGAGAACGGGTCACGGCCGGGCAATTGACTGCCTTGATCGATGATACCAGCCTTTTTGCTTACAGCATCCGTGATGATATCCTAAACACGAGTGAATGGGGGACCATCAAAAACGCTTTGGCGTATTTGGCGGATGATAATCTAGCCGCCAATTTGGCCCGCGATCAAGCCGCTCATGAGCGCGCGCAGAGGGCTTATCAAAAGGCCATGGATGACATGGACCGGGCTTGCCGGGCTCATCCCACGGCCAGAGGCTGTATTTAAGCCTAGGCCCGTTCCAACAGAATAAATTTTAGATATTGCGTCTCAGGCATTTGAAGCAGGACCGGGTGATCCTGAGCCTGGGAACGCACGGTCACGATGCGGAACGCCTTTTGGCTTTTCCGCGCCGCCTGCCTGAGGGTTTCCAGGCAAGTGTCCAGGCTGATATGATGCGAGCAAATCGACACCGCCAGAAATCCGTCTTTATCCACCAACTCCATGGCCAGGGCCGTGATTTTTTCCAGCTTGCGTCCGGCCGCGCCCACGCTTTTCTTGTTGGGGGCCAAATTCGGCGGGTCGATGAGCACCAAATCGAATTTGTCGGCGCCTGAGGCCAAACAGGACTCCGCATCCGCATGAATGATTTTAATGCGCTCGGAAAGATTGTTGCGCTTGGCTTGCTGGGCGCAAATGTCGGCGGCTCGCTCGGAGGAATCAATGCAGATGACTTCCAGCGCTCCCGCCTTAGCCAGCGTTAAACCGAAGGCTCCGGTATAGGCGTAGCAATCAAGGACTCTTTTGCCTGCGGCCAGAGGTCTTAAAAAGGCGCGGTTATCGCGTTGGTCGAGATAAAATCCTGTTTTCTGGCCTTCCCAGGGATCAACGAGAAAAACCAGTCCGTCCATGGGCGCTTCGAAGGGCTGTTTAGGCACTTGCCCGGATAAAATTTTGGGCGGGCCCAATTCCAGGCCTTCGAGTTTTCTTAAGCCGTTGTCGCGTTTCAATAAAACGCCTTTGGCCGGGAAGACGCCGAGTAAGGCCTCAAGGATTTGGGGCAGTTGGCTTTCCAGGGCCTTGGATAGAATTTCCATCACGCAGTAATCGCCGTAGCGGTCAATGATTAAGCCCGGGCATTGGTCCGATTCGCCGAAAATCCATCGAAACATGGTTGACTCCGGATACCATCGCTGCCTGAGCACCCAGGCCGCGCCCAAACGCTTTGTCCAAAAATCAACGTCGATTTTAATTTCGCTTCTCGCCAGAACACGTCCGACGATCAAGCTATTGGGGTTATACAGGGCCAGGCCGATGAATTTGCCGCTTCGTGAATAGGCGGCGACGATGGGCGCCTCGGCTTGAGGCGAAAATTCGGCGATTTCGTTGGAGAATATCCAGGGATGGCCTTGGGCGCCGATGATGCGGCGCTCCTCGGCCGGCTTCAAGACGATTTGCGGATAATTCATTTTGTAGGATGAAGCATATCAAACTGGAGGTTAAACAATGTCGATGTCAACAGTTGCCGCGCAGGATTTGGTCAAAGTCGGTGATCCGGCCCCGGATTTCAGTTTAAAGGATCAGGGCGACCAGGATATCCGTTTATCCGATTTCAAGGGGAAGAAAAACGTGGTGCTGGCTTTTTTTCCATTGGCGTTCAGCCCTGTCTGCACCAAGGAAAACGAGTGCTTCAGCCGGGACTTTGATCAATTCGCCCAAGCCGGCGCCGAGGTGCTGGGGATTTCCGTTGATTCGGGATGGACGCTCAAGGCCTGGGCCAAGGTGATGGACTTTCGCCATAAGCTGTTATCCGATTTTCAGCGCGAGGTTTCAAAAAAGTACGGGCTTTTATTGACCGATAAGAATTTCGCCCAACGCGCGACCGTTATCGTTGATAAGCAGGGCAACGTCGCCTGGGTGAAGGTGCAGCCGGCCATCACTACGGCCCGCGAAGACGCTGAAATTTTTGAAGCCTTGAAAAAGCTTGGGTAGGCTATAATAAGAGCCTTCCGTTCAATAATTTAAGGAGGATCATCGGATGTCCCAATCTCTTGTTCAAAAAGACGCGCCGGATTTTATCGGCCAAGCCGTCGTCGACGGCAATTTCAAGGAAATCAAGCTGGCGGATTATCAGGGCAAGTGGCTTGTCCTTTTTTTCTATCCGCTGGATTTCACTTTTGTCTGCCCTACGGAAATCACCGCGTTCGACGAGGCGCTGGGTGAATTTAAAAAATTAGGCGCCGAGGTCGTGGGCTGCTCGGTCGACAGCAAATATTCGCACCTGGCTTGGACCCAGGTTCCCCGGAAAAACGGCGGCTTGGGGCCGCTCGGCTATCCGCTGTTGGCGGACCTCACCAAAAAGGTGGCGGCTGATTACGGGGTATTGACCGAAGCGGGCCTCGCTTTGCGGGGTCTTTTTGTGATCAACCCCAAAGGCAAAGTCGCGTATCAGGTCGTTCATGATCTGGGCGTGGGCCGCTCCGTCCAAGAGGTTTTGCGGGTGATCGCCGCGTTCCAAGAGAACGAGAAGACCGGAGAGGTTTGCCCGGCCAACTGGAAGCCCGGCGCCAAGACCATCAAACCCAATCCGCAGGATTCCAAGGAATACTTCGCCTTAGCCGCTAAGGACTGACATTCGTCATGGGGCGCGTGCGCGAGAAGCTGAATCTTCTCGTCACGCGCGCCGCTCAGCGAATCATCGACAGGGAGATTGTGATGCCGACGGAAACCGTTCTTGAAGCCCAAATGGCCGCGCCTGAATTTTGCGCCTTGGCCACGGATGGAAAAGAAATTGCGCTCAAGGATTATTTGGGCAAAAAGCGCGTCATTTTGTATTTTTACCCCAAAGACGATACCCCCGGCTGCACGGTGGAAGCCTGTCAGTTAAGAGATCAACGCGCGGCCATCGAGGATGAAAGCGCCGTGGTGCTGGGCGTCAGCCCGGACTCCGTAGCCTCTCATCAAAAATTCACCGAAAAATTCAAGCTGCCGTTTTTGCTGTTGGCCGATGAGGATAAAAAAATCTGCCGGGCGTACGGCGTTTGGGCCAAGAAAAAGCTTTACGGCAAGGAGTACATGGGCGTTGAGCGCACCACGTTTGTGATCGGCAAAGACGGAAAAATAGAAAAGGTTTATAGGAAGGTCAAACCCGACGGTCACGCCCAGGAAATCCTCGAGTTTTTAAAGCAAAACTGATTCTTTAGCCCTTCTTTCCCTCGCCATCCGGCGATGCTGGATCATTGCTGATTCGGATGTTAACCTAATCATATGCGTTTGTTTTGGGCGGCCGCTTGTTGCCTCGGCGTTTCCGGGGTTCTTAGGGCTCAAGTCGTATCCGCGCCTTGTCTTAATCCCTCGTTGATGAAGGGGCTGACTTATGCCTCTTGGTGGCCGGGCCAGTATGCAAGCGCCGAGTCTGATCGTTCGTTGGAGAAGATTAGATCCGTGGGCGCTGATTGGATTTCATTGATTGTTACCCAATATCAAACGTCAAAGATGACGACCGAAATTTTTCGCACCGGGACCACGCCGACCGATGATGATTTGATTCATGCCATCGGCAAAGCCAAATCGCTGGGGATCAAGGTGATGCTTAAGCCCCATGTGGATACGCGAGCCCCCGGTCAATGGCGCGGCCAAATCGGCGAGGGTTTTACCGAGGCTCATTGGAATCGTTGGTTTGAGTCTTATGGCCGCATGATCGCGCATTACGCCCGAATGGCCGAGGAGCAAGGCGTTGATCTTTTTTCCATAGGCACGGAGCTTGAAGGCACGTCCGGACGCGAACGCCGGTGGCGTGAACTCATTGATTCCGTGCGAGGGGTTTATTCGGGCCCCATCACTTATGCCGCGACAACGGCTGAAGCGCCGCGCATCAGGTGGTGGGACGGCGTTGATTATGTGGGCATTGACGCCTATTATCCCTTGACTTCCGTCAGCGATCCAACGATGGAGCAATTGATTGCGGGCTGGCGGCGTCATAGCGATGCCATAACGTCGTTGGCCGCGGGCAAGCCCGTTATTTTTACCGAGGCCGGTTTTCGCAGCGTTGACGGCGCGAATCAACGGCCTTGGGCATGGGGAGAACCGGGCCTTGTGGATTTAAACGAGCAGGCGGATTGTTACCAGGCGACGTTGCGCGCCTTAGGCCGCAGGCCTTGGCTGGCCGGCATGTTTTGGTGGGTTTGGGGCGCCACAATCACCGAGGGCGGCTCAACCGATGATGATTACACCCCGCAAAATAAACCCGCCGAATACGTCCTGCGTTATTGGTACGGCGGTTGTCGGGGTTCGGCGAAGGCGAAGGAGCCGTAAAGAAATTAAATTCCCTGCACGCGGGAGCGGGGGTAGCTGGTGGCCAAATCGCTTTCTCCGCTATAGTAGCGATAGGTGACTTGGCCGAGGTAAGAGATGTAGCGTTTCGCGGTCCTGTAATCGGGACCTTTCCACGTCAGCACAACCAAAACATAATCGCCGGAAGGGCTAAACACGATGCCCGCGTCATGACAGGCGCGCCGCAGGAGTCCTGTTTTATGCGCAATTTGCCAACCGGAGGGAAGCGTTCGGGCCAGGCGCTCTCTGTGTTTGAGGTGTTTCATCAATTCAAGCATGATGCCGCTGGATTCTTTGGTGACTAATTGGCCTTCGTAAATTTTTTCCAGAAGTTCGGCCATTTCCCGCGCCGTCGTGTAGTTTTCTTTCAACACGGGGCGTGACGATAGCTTGAGCCCTTCGTTTTCGATATTGGTGGCTAAAAGCCCCAATTCCGAAAAAGCGTTTTGGAAATAATCGAGGCCCAGGCGCGCGATCAACAGCCGCATGGCGGTGTTGTCGCTTTCGGTGATCAAGTAGTATAGAAGTTCGGCGACCGTGAATTTGCTGCCGGCCCTGGCCCATTTCAAGCGGCCCGAGCCGCCGGCCCTGGTCTTGCGGGTGACGGTCAAATTTTCTTCCAAGGAAATTTCGCCTTCTTCCACTTTCTTTAATACCGCGGCCATGATCGGAACTTTGATGAGGCTGGCGCTGGGCATCAATTGATCGGGCTGATGGGACCATATCCTGTCGGAATTTAAATCTTTCAAGTAAACGCCCACGCGTCCCGGGTAGCGCGCAACGGTTGATTCAAGCTCGGCGGTCAATTGAGTCCAGCGCGGATCGGAGATGGCGGCCGCTTTGACCGGTTCTTGCCGCGGCCGCGACCAGCGATCGATCAGGTGGATAACGCCGATGGTGGAAGCGCTTGTTACGGCAAAAACCGCCGCCAACACAAGCGACTTTTTTGCAATCCCGCCGGCTTTCTCCATACCTTTATAAACATACCAGGAATGTTTTAATTTTTCAATAGTGATTTTTAACCCAACGCAGGTATTCATCGTCGGTGATTGTCTATTTTTGGACGAGTTCTTGGGGTCGCTCAAGCGGTAGCGCCGGGATCGGCGGCTGAGTTTTCTCGGCGATAATCGAGCAGTTCGGGCCGAACTCGATGGCGCGCGTCGTCACGCGTTCAACCACGTCGGGTTCATGAGTGACGATCACCATGGTTAATCCGTCCTGCGCAAAATCTTCCATGACTTCCACGATTTCGCCTTTCATGGCCGGGTCAAGGCTGGACGTGGGTTCGTCAAAAAGCACGCCTTTAGGCCGCATGGCCAACGCCCTGGCGATGGCCACTCGTTGCTGTTGTCCGCCGGAGAGAGACTTGGGGTATTCATCCGCCTTGTGTTTTAGCCCCACGCGTTTTAGAAGCGCCGCCGCTTCCCGTTTGGCCTTTTGATTGGATTGCCCCAGGACCCGCACCGGCCCGATGGTCAGATTTTCAAGCACGGTCAAATGGGGGAACAGGTTGAAATTTTGAAACACGAAGCCCAGCTGCTGGCGAACGCCCAAAATAGTTTGATGATGTTTGTTCTCATCCATCCCTGCTTCGAGCGCCAACGGCCCCACGCGCACACAACCTTTATCGAACGGCTCAAGATAAGTCAGGCATCTTAAAAATGTGCTTTTGCCCACGCCTGAAGCGCCCTGAATCACCACGATTTCGCCTTCGTCAATGGACAGGCTGAGATTCTTGATCACCCAATGATCGGCGAAGCGCTTCCAAAGTCCGCGGACTTCGATGAAATTTTTGTTGCTTAAGCCCATGACCGGATGCCTTCAAAAGTTTCGCGCTGTTTGGCTTCCAGGCGGCGGGACCAAAGAGCGAGGGGGTAGCTCATGATGAAATAAAGCGCCGCGGTGAGGAGGCCGAGCTCCAAAAAGCGAAACGTGGTCGTGGCCGCTTGGCTGTAAGCCTTGGTCAACTCGACGACGGTGATCACCGAGACCAAGGAAGTATCTTTAAAAAGCGCGATGAAATCGCTGGTTGACGGCGGCAAAATGGTGCGCACGGCCTGAGGCAGGACAATGTGAAAGAGGCTTTGGCGTCCATTCATGCCGATGGAACGCGCGGCTTCATCCTGGCCCTTGGGGATGGACAACAGGCCGGCCCGGTAGATTTCGGCTTCGCAAGCCGCGTAATTTAAGCCGATGCCTAGCACCGCGGCAACCAGCGGGTGAAGCTCGATGCCGATATTGGGCAGGCCGTAATAAATGAGGTAAAGCTGAATGAGCAGCGGCGTGCCGCGCACCAGTTCGATATAGGCGCCGGCTAAAAAACGAACCAGGCGGTTTCCGTAGAGCTTGCCCACGCAAAGCCCGAAGCCCGCCACAACCGCCAGGGCCATGGCTAAAATGGAAATGGCCACGGTCATGGCCGCGCCTTTGGCCAACAACGGAATGAATTTTTTGAGCCCCATCGGAGCCGGCGCCGTAGCCGGCGCTGCGGCGGGAGCCGAAAGTTTTTTTTGCGCGTCGTTCCAAAGCCCCCATTTCTCGTAAATCGTTTTCATTTCGCCTGAAGCCCGCATGTCCCGGAAAACTTGATTCATCTTGGCCTCGAACACAGGGGAATCGTTGCGGATGCCGCCCGAATAAAAAGCCTCGCCCACGGGCCGGCCCACGTTGTCGAGCCTGGGGTTGGGGCCGGCGTAGAAAACCGCCATGGGCACGTCCATGAAGCCCGCCTCAATGCGGCCGATTTCCAAATCCTTGTACACTTCCACCGGCCCAGGATAGTCCACCACTTTGATTTTGCCGTCGGCCAGCAGCATGGAGTGAGCCAGCGAGGCGTTGAGCGTGCCGACCCTGCGCCCGCGCAGGTCTTCGAAACGAGCGATGCGGCGTTCCCCGGCCCGAACCGTGATTTGCTGGGAGAACAGATAATAGGGATCGGTAAATTTGATGACTTGTTTTCGTTCTTCGGTGGGTTCCAAACCGTTGAAGGCGATATCGAAATCACCGCGCAGGAGAGCCGGCACAAGCTGGTCCCAACCGACGTCCACCATTTTGGTTTTGACGCCCAAGCGCCGGCTGACGGCTTCCATGATGTCGAGCTCAAAGCCCATCATTTGCCCCGGATTTTTTTCATCCGGGAATATATAGGGGGCGCCGCCGACCGAATCAGCGCCCCAGCGCAGCTCCCCTGTTTTTTGAATCCGTTCCCACGCCTCGCCCGCGTCAACCCTCGGCGCCAATAAGCCGAGCGTCAATAAAATGGAAAGAAGTAAGCCGGAGGGCGGGGGTTTCAAGGCGGGATGCTTTATCTCTTCAAATATTGCGCAACAATGGTTGAGATAATCAAAGAAGATGTCTTCAATGTGAAATTATTTTACAACAAGAACGAAGGTAATTTTTTGGATAACGATTCTTTTTTCCGGCCCAACCAGCCGAGAATATCGTCCACGATCACCGTGGCCGTCGGGATCGCAAAAAGCGTCAGGGGCATGGCCAAGGCCAGGCCCCAGGCCAAGGTCAAACATAAGGGCGCCACAAAAGGCTCGTAGCCGCCGATGCCGTAAGCGGTGGGGAATAGCCCCAAGAGCGTGGTGATGGAGCTTGCGAAAATAGGCCTTAGGCGGATGGCGCCCGCTTCGATGGCAGCCTCTCTTAAGGGCAGCCCCGTGGCGCGCCGGTTGTTGATGAAATCCACCAGAACAATGGCGTTATTGACCACGACCCCGGTCATGGCCACTGCGCCTAGAAGCGCCATAAAAGAAGCCGGCTGTCCGTGAAAAATCAGCGCCCAGGTCACGCCGGTCAGGCCGATGGGGATGGTCAATAGAATGATCAGCGGCTGAACATAAGAATTAAACAGCGTGGCTAAAATAATGATGTCCAGGAAAATCGCCAGCAAGAATCCCATCTTGAGCGATTGCATGGACTCTTGCGTGCGTTCTTCCTCGCCGCCGTAGACGGCGTCATAGCCTGGATAACGTTCTTTTAAGTTTTTAAATAATTCTTTGACGCGGGCATTGGCTTGATAGGACGTGATGTTGACGTTGTCCACATCCGCCGTGACCTGGATGGCGCGTTTAAAATTGTAATGCTCGATATAAGGCGGGCTTTTGGCGCGTTCGATGCGCACCAAGGGAGCCAGATTGATCTGTTGGCCCCGGTTATTGAGAACCAATAGGCCGTCGAGGGATTCCGCGTTTTTTCTGTGCTCCGGGCTTAATTTTACTTTGACGATGACTTCCTCGTCCATCCGGCGTATTTTGGTGGCTTCGCCGCCTTCGAACGCATAAAGGATATGCCGGGCGACCTGCGAGGTGGGAACGCCCGCGTAAGCCGCTTCTTTTTTATTGACGATCACGCGCAGTTCGGTTTTGCCGCCTTCAAAATTATCTTTGATGTCCGTGACCCCCGTCATCGCCGCCAACTCCATTTTTACTTCATCGGCGATTGTTTGCAGCGTCCGCGTGTCGTCGCCGCGGATTTTAACCTGCACGGCCCGGCCGACCGGCGGACCCGGGCGCAGTTTCTCGATGGCCATTTTTTTGACGCCCGGGATGGCTTGGAGTTTGGGCCTCAGTTCATTAATGATGTCGTCGGTTTTGCGCTCGCGGTTTTCCTGCGGGACAAGAAAAACGCGGATTTGTCCGTAATGCGTGCCCCGGCGCGCGGATTCTTCATAGCCCGTCAGGCCGACGGTGGCGGTGATTCCCTCGAGATCTTCCGAAGGCAGAGACAACATGATTCGTTCGGCTTCAATGACCGCTCGTTCGGTTTCACTTAACGCCGCGCCCTCCGGAAGCTCCATTTGCACGAAAAATTGGTCGATCAGCCCCGGGGGGAACATCACCATTTTCAGGCGCAGCCCGGCGACCACGGCGGTCAACACAAGAAATCCTACGGCGATGCCCAGAAATTTATAGCGGTGATCGAGACTCCAGGCGAGCGCTGTTCGGTAGCGCATAATGAGCTCGGCATACCAGCGTCCGTCCTTTTTTTCAGAAACCGGCTTTCCATAAGGAAGAATGTCCAAAACATGCGAGGGCAGGATGAAAAAAGCCTCCAAGACGCTGGCGATGAAGCAAAGAATCACGATCACCGGGATCATGAACAGGAATTTGCCCATGATGCCCTTCATGATGGCGAATGGGATAAAAGCCGAAGATGTCGCGCCGACGGACCCTAGAACCGGCAGCATCACTTCCTTGACGCCCTCGATCGCCGCTTTCATCGGCGGTTTGCCCATTTCCAAATGCCGGTAAATGTTTTCCGCGACGGCCACGGAGTCATCGTCAAGCATGCCCAAAACGATGATGAACCCCAGGAGCGAGAGGAGATTGATGGTCAGGCCGAAAGGGGCGCCGCCGATCATGGCCAGACCGAAGGAAATCGGCACGCCGCCGGCCGCCACTAAGGCCAGGCGCCAATCAAGAAATAAGAATAAGGCCAAAACGATCAGGAATCCGCCTTGGATCATGTTGGATTTCATGACGCGCAAGCGGCGCTTGATGAAGAAAGAGATGTCGTCGGAAATCATCATGCGCAGCCCGAGCTTTTGCGCTTTTTCTTGATTTTGAGCCATGACTTTTTTCACTTCATCCGCCATGTGGATCGCATCCCCGTCCCTGGTCTTTCGGACTTGAAGGTTGATCGACGGGTCGCCGGCCGCGCGCGCCAAAACCTTGGCTTCCGCGAACGTTTCCCGCACGCGCGCCACGTCCTTGACCCGCACGAAACTGCGCTCATCATTGCCGCGCAAAATGACGCCGGCCACATCGCCGGCGGTTTTAAACGAGCCCACGGTGCGGATCAAGAGATCCTGCCCGCCGGACTCGATCGAACCCGCGGAAAGATCGATGTTCTCCTGCCTGAGCGTATTGGCGATTTCGCCGATGGTCAGCCGGTAACGCGCCAGTTTCGCCGGGTCCACTTCGACCCAGATTTCGCGCGCCAAATCGCCGTCTTGATCCACCCGGGCAACGTCCGGGATGTCCTCGATCGCATCCTTCAGGCGCTTGGCGAATTCATCGCGCGTCAGCGCGTCGCCTCCGGCTACGGAGAGGACGATGAGGGGCCGGTTGGATGTCATCTCCTGGACGACGGGGGCTTTGGCTTCCTCCGGCAAATCTTCGACGTTGCCGGCCGCCTGCTGCACGTCGGAAACCACGCGGCCCACTTCCTGGCGATTCAAGTTTTCATATAAACGCAGGACGATCATGGAAATGCCTTCGATCGAATAGGATTCCACGTAATCCACGTTGTCCACGATTTTCAAGGAATCTTCGATGGGGATCGTCACGAGGCGTTCCACTTCTTCCGGCGACGCTCCGGGATAGACGGTTTGCACGGTGACGATGTCAAACGTCACTTCCGGGAACGCCTCGCGCTTCATGGTCATGAATTGGCGCAGGCCGATGCCCACGATCAGGATGGTCATCAAATTGGTCAAAACGCGGCGATTCAAGAAAAACTGAATCATGGCTCAATCGCCTCCCCGGTCAAATCCGCGAAGCCTTCGATCAAATTGCCGGTGGCAAATCCCAGCCGGGCCCAGCCCGCCAAGGCCTGGGCTTTGGCGTTGATCACAAGGGACTCCGTGCGGCGGATATCGTTTTGAAAACGGATCAGCAAATCGGTGTTGGCCCGGCCCCGGTTGAAGTCTTCTTGCGCCGCCTGAAATTTTTCCTTCTCCAGGGTCAGCAGCTCCTCGTAGGCGGACGCGCGGTCGCGGCTGAGGCGCAGGTTCTCCAGGGCATCGCCGATTTCCCGGCGTATATCCGCCGCTGTTCGGTCGCGCTCAGCGCGCGCGGATTCCAGGTTCAAGGCGGTTTCGGCGCGGCGGATGCGCTCTTTTTTCCAGAACAGGGGAATTTTAAGCTGCACGCCCGTGGTATAGATGGGAAAATCACCTTTGTTGACCTGGCTCCATGACGGTGAAAAGCGGGAATCCAAGCCGCCCCAGGCATAGGAGCCGAATACGGATAAATCAGGCAGGGTGCTTAAGTGTTCCACGCGGACGAAGCTCTCCGCGCGTTCGACCAAGTGCTGGGCGGATAAATAATCCCCGCGATTAGCCTCGGCCGTTGCCCAGGCTTCTTCCATGGCCGGTGGTGTTCGTTGAGGGATTTCCGGCAGCCGGAGTTTTTCAAAGGGTTCCTCGCCTCGCCGGTAGAGAGCCCGGCGCAGCGTTTCTTCGGCTTGCTTTAATTGGGATTGAGCCAGCCTAAGCTCGGTTTCTTGAGCGCGCACCGAGACTTCGGCTTGAAGCAAATCCGAGGATTCCACCAAGCCGTAGCGCCGTTTTTCTTTGTAATTGTCCAACAATTTGCGCGCATCGGCCAGCGCCGCTTCCCTGATGGAAATCTGTTCTTGGGCCGTAAACACCTCGACATAGGCCAGCATGGCCTGCGCCGCTTCTTTTTCCCGCGTTTGTTTCAAGGCGTTTGCCGCGGCCTTGACGCCGGCGCGGGCTTGCCGGCGCTTGGCTTTGTCCGGTCGCCCCCAGAAATAGCGAAGAAGCGGCTGGCGTATCTCCACGCCCAAGCTTGAGGTATGCGTTGGATCGATCGGGCGAAAAAGCGAGGGATTCTGTAATTCCTGAGTCCTGAAAAAAAGGCGCGACTCGGTGCCGATCAACAGGTCCTGCGTGAGGGAAGCCTCCCAGTCTTTGGATTTGCTGAAGGCGCCCTGAAAAGCGGGGGCGGAGCGCGCAGAGCGGTCGTCGGTTTGGGAATATCGGGCGCCGAACACCGGATCGGTCAAGGCCAACAGCCCAGGCTCCTCAAGCGCGCTTTTTTGCCATTGGGCGGCGGCTGCGCGAATTTCAGGGCTTTTTTGAAGCGCCTCCCTGGCGGCCGTCCCCAGCGTCAATGAGGCAGCCTGGAGCGTTCCGGTAAAAACAATGAGGATCGTATTCACTATTGACGATACTTTAGCGTTTTGTCCGGCCTGATTCACTTTTTTCAGATAAGCCGGGGCGGCGTTTAATCTAAAATCAAGGGAGAGTGGACGCAGTGCCCCCGTAGCTCAATGGATAGAGCGCCTGTAACTGCTACGGATGGAAAGAAACGCAGTAAAAACAGATAATTTTCATTGGCTGAATCAACTATGAGCACCTCCGATCAAAATCCCGAGACCCGCATCGCCCTGTTCCAGCGGAAAGAAGTTCGCCGAGCCATCCACAACAACGAATGGTGGTTCGTCGTGGAAGATGTTGTGTTGGCATTGATCGATTCTCGCGACGCAAAGCAATATATCCAGCGAATGAAACAACGCGACCCCGAATTGCAGAAAGGGTGGGTACAGATTGTACATACCCTTCCCATTCCGACCGTAGGGGGCCCGCAGGCGATGCTCTGCGCCAATACCGAGGGAGTCTTCCGCCTGATCCAATCGATTCCAAGCCCCAAGGCCGAGCCGTTCAAGCGCTGGCTCGCCAAGGTCGGCTACGAGCGCATCCAGGAGATCGAGGACCCCGAACTTGCCACGAAGCGCACCCGCGCGCTGTACAAGGCCAAGGGCTACTCTAATGACTGGATTGAGAAACGCATGCGCTCCATCGCCATTCGCGACGAATTGACCGATGAATGGAAGAAGCGCGGCGTAAGAGAGCGCCGGGAGTACGCCATTCTCACGGCCGAGATATCTAAAGCCGCCTTCGGCCTGACACCGAGCCAGTACGCTGAGTTCAAACGCCTCAGGCGCGAGAATCTCCGAGACCACATGACCGACCTCGAGCTGATTTTCTCGATGCTGGGCGAAGCCGCTACGACCGAGATCGCCCGCAACCGCGATGCCCAGGGCTTCCCGCAAAACAAACAAGCGGCCAACGCCGGAGGCACGGTGGCTGGCAATGCGCGTCGCGAACTGGAAAAGAAAAGCGGACGAAAGGTCGTCACTCGCGAGAACCATCTCACCCTCGCGCAATCAACGAAGCAGGTCAGGCAGCTGACACAGAAAACCGGCACGAGGCGTAAAAGGAGCAAGAGGTAAATGAAAGCGCACTTTATACTGTATGTTTCGGACCAGAAAGCGAGCGGTAAATTCTATGGGGCCGTTCTAGGCAAGCAGCCCGAGCTCGACGTGCTGGGCATGACCGAGTTTCATCTTAATGACGGCGCCGTCCTAGGTCTAATGCCCGCTGCCGGAATAAAACGGCTGATCGGCGACCGTCTTCCTGATCCAATGATTGGGAGGGCAATCCCGCGCGCCGAAGTTTATCTGCTATCTGACGAGCCGGAACTCTTCCATCGGCGCGCCATTGAAAATGGCGCACGCGAGTTGAGCCCGCTGCTGCAGCGCGACTGGGGGCATGAGGCGGCGTATTGTCTTGATCCCGATGGCCATGTGTTAGCGTTCGCGAGAGCAGGCGCTGCGGCAAGGAGCTGAAAAGTATTAAGTTATCCATAGAAAACAAAAATTTACGTCCCCGTAGCTCAATGGATAGAGCACATGCCTTCTAAGCCTGTTATCCAGGTTCGATTCCTGGCGGGGACAAGTTTTTTCGGGTTATTGCAGGGCTTTGAGGCGTTCCCCGATGGGGGGATGGGAGACCAAATAATTTTCTCCGGGGATGCCCAGGCGTTTTTCTTGGCCGGCCATTTTCACCAAAAAATGATGGAGGGCGGCGGGGGGATAACCCAGTTTTTTAAGGTACCTGATGGCCGCTTGATCCGCGTCCAACTCCATTTCCCGCCCGTAGCCCAATGATTTGAGCGTTCCGGCCAAGTGCCCGGCCACGGCCAAGGCCGGGGTGTCCACGCCGAAGAGAGCCAGCAGCAACAGCCTCCACCCGGTCCGTTGTTGAAGGAGCAGCGCGCCATGGCGCCTGGCCACGTGAGCCACCTCATGGCTTAATACGGCCGCGATTTCCTGTTCGTTGTCCGCGCAGATTTTTAAAAGCCCGGTGGTGATGAAAATCGTTCCGTCCGGCGCGGAGAAGGCGTTGGGGATGGTCGAGGCCGCGACCACGAAGCGATAGCCGAAGTCCGGGCGCTCGGAAACGCGGGTGATTTTTTTGCCCAGCTCCTGAATATAGCCCTGCCAGCGGCTGTCTTCGTAGGGAGGAAACAGCGCGGCGAATGATTGGCTGGTGAGCGAGCCCAGCACGATCTCAAGGTCTTCGGGAATCCAAATGGTCGTTGATCCCGGCCCGGGTTTTGATTGGCAGCCAAGGGTTGCGAGCAGAAAAATAAGGCCGAGCTTCTTCACAGGCCCTAGCTCGACCAGAAGGGATACCATCGGTCTCGATCGAAAATATTGATGCCCACCAGGCAGGCGAACAGCATGCGCGGATCCAGGTTCGGCGGCAATTGCGCTGAAAGCTTCATGCGGTTAAACGGCGAACGCGTGCTTTTGATGGCGCCGATCGTTTTGCCCTGCGCCATGACATTAAAGTCCGCCCGGAACAGCCCCCAAAGATGCCCGATGAAGCGGCGCGCGATGGATTTGGCGATGGAATCTTCAATCACATGCCCGACCACGTTTCCCTTGACGTCTAAAATCCACCATTGCTTGCGGATAAAATTTGAGAGCGAGGACATTTTGAGAAAACCCAAAGTTTCCTTGTTCGCGTCCGTGACCACGAAGCGATAGGCGAGTAAACCCATTTTGCGTTTGATTTTAAACGCGACATGGCCTTTGTCGTCGTAGATCCAGCAGGGCGTGCCGCGGATGGACCAGCCGATGGTGACTCCCAGAAGAACGGAAAAAATGACCAACAGAACGGACAGGGCGATGAGCAAAATGTTGGAGACTCCCATGTAGAGGGCCGCCCAGCGCAAAAGGTAAATCGCGATGACGGCTTGAAGCATGGGGGGTTTCCTGTAATGGGCGGCTAAGCGCAACCCGCCCGGCGCGTAAACCACGACGGTGGGAAACAGCGTCAGGTACCAGCCGCCGGCCAGCAATTCAAGTTTCGAGCCCTCCTGGCCCGATGCGAATTCCTCGCCGAATTTGAGCAAGCGCTGATCGTTTAACCTCAGAAAAACAACATAGCCGCCGCCCAAGAGAACGGCCGCCACCATAAGATAAACGCTGTATTTTTCCACGATGGCTTTAATGCGCGGGTCAGGCTGGGGCAAATTGGCCAAGGCTTGCTGCTGGGCTTCGCTCCAAGACGTCGGGGCGCCCGGCGGCGCCGGCAATTCCGCGGCCTGCGTTGTTTTAGCCAACAGCGTGGGGTTGGGATCGCTGATGGAGCCCAGGAGCCGTTTCATTTCTTGAAAATCGATGGTCGGCTGACCGTAGGCATTGACGATGTAAATGTTATTCCTGTATTCCAAATGCCCGATCAATTCCGTCTGATCCGGGCTTGAGTAATAGCGCAGCCTGGCTTCATTGGGCAGCCCCAAAATAATGGGCGCCTTGCTCTTGGCCCCCAGGGTTTCGCCCCAATGCGCCAGGCGGGTGTCCGGCGGCTCCGGGTTGGGCGGCTCTTTGCCGATCGTGACGTTGAGAAGAGACGTTTCAAAACTGCCCGTCAAAAAAATGAGGTCTTCATTTTGCGGGGTCTCGGCGGTCCATCCTTCTTTGTTCGCCTGAATCATCCAGGAATGGTCCACGGCCGCCGTCCAATCTCCGGCGGCCAAACGCCGGGGCTGGGGCTTGGGGGTTGTGCGAAAGGCATCGTCCCGGGGATCGGAAATCGTTCCCAAGAGATTGCGGATATCGTTCCACGGCGCCTTGGGCGAAGGAATGGCCGTGAAGCCGTAGGGCAAAGAGTTGTTCCAGACCAGCGCGCCCTCGATTTTGTCTTTATAAACCAGATGGCGGATTTCATGGCCGTTGGGCAGGCGGCTTTTGGCTTCTTGAAGCGGGGGGTCCCTTTGGCGCAGGGTTTCGTAGTAAGTTTCAGCCGCGGCAAAGGGAGACGGGCTTCCTTCTCCCGTTGAGCTTAATTTGCGGATGGTCAAGATGGCGCCCGGCGGAGCTTCATGTTCCAAGGTCAGGACCGCGTGCGTGTCCGTCGGGGGTTTCAAGCGCCACTCCTTGGGGGCGAAAATCATGATTTTTTTATCCGTGGTTTCGACCCACCGGCTTCCGGACTCAAGAACAGGGCCCACGCGCGGATCGGTTTTTTCCGCAGCAGCGCCCGATGCGGCGATGGCGATCGCGGCCATTAAAAGAAATCTGCTCATGGCGTATCCATCAAACGGCCCTGAATTTGGCTATTCATGATAAAACGGATCGGTTTGTTGCTCGTCGGGTCCTTCCAATCCCGGGAATCGCCTGATTCGTCGCGATTGTCCCCCATGACGAAAACATGCCCCTGGGGTATTTCCAGGGGCCCCAGATTATCGCCTATTAAGATTTCTTCCGATCGCGTGTGTTGGACATAGGGCTCCTCGATCCGGCTGTTGTTGATCAGCACGGTTTTGTTGCTGATTTGCAAGGTATCGCCGCCCACGGCGATGACGCGCTTGACCAATCCTTTCTCCGATGAAACGGGCGAGGCCAGAACTACGATCTCGCCCCGGCGCGCCGCCCTGAACCTTAAGGATAGTTTGTCGACCCACCATTTTGAACCGGCGGGCAACGTGGGCTCCATGGAGGGAGTGGCGATGTAAATGCGCTCAAGGAAGTAATCCCGGACGATGAAGGTGAGGGCTACGCTGGCCGCGATAATGACGATGAGGCGCAACGGAGTCGTCGTTCGCATTGATATAATTGTAAGGTGAAGGCCGGGTGTCTTGCCATAGCATCCTTGCGAATACTCCCATCGGCTTTTTAATCAAGATGAACATATGAATATCGTTGCATTAATCGTATTCGGCGTTACGTTGATGGGCATCGCGGTTGAGGGATTGTCTCACCCGAAGCGCCGCGAGCAGTTGGATATCCCCAAAGGCGACTGGTTGACCGTGTCCCTGGGCAGTTTGCCTGCGCTGGGTGTGCTGGCCATTAATCTGGAGTGCTGGCTGCGCCAGCCGGTTGAGCCCAATTGGTTTGTGATCGCTTCGGGTTCGCTCTTGTGCGCGGGCAGCATCCTATTTCGCAATTGGGGGAAATGGACGCTGGGTTATTACTACACATTCTCGATCGATTTAAGGGAAAATCATACCGTCATCGAGCGCGGCCCGTATCGCTTCATTCGCCACCCTCTTTATTTGGGCTCGTTTTTGGGTGTGATCGGGCTGCCGCTGTTGGCGCATAGCTGGTTGGGCATTTTTTTCTTGACCATCCCCACGGGCATGGCTTATGCCCTGCGGCTGTATAAAGAGGATAAATTTCTTCTGGAAACCCTGGGCGAGCCCTATCGGGAGTACGCTTCGCGCACCGCTCGATTGATTCCTTTAGTTTGGTAGGCCCTTAAAAAAACGGGGGAGAGCATTTCGCTCTCCCTCCACCACTATGACCTCTCTTCCTTTGCTCGGCCGTCGCAATCTCCGATAGGTCGCCGCGTAATCAGCGCGGCTATAAGTAGTATCCCTCTTGGGTTCTGTTTTTGCAAGGGCAGTTATTTCAATGCGCGGGGAGTAGCGTTCGTTTTTTAAACGACGGCAGAGAAAAGCTCTTTTCTCGTCGCGGCGCCGGCAGTTTGGCGCAAGTTCTCGCTTTAACCGCGCGGCGTCAGCGCCGTCCTCAGGATGTTGCAGGCAAAGATGAGGATGCCGGCAAATTGAAGAAGGGCCGACAGGGCCAGGGGAACGATCCACCGCCCCTCCTGGATTCTGTTGAGCCAGAAAAATAGGGCCATCCCCACAAGAGCGGCATTGGCAATCCAGTAGTGCGCCCAGGCCAGGCGTATGGAGTAGAGTTTTTTAGTCAAGACCGCCGGAAACATCCGGTAGGCAACCCCGAAGATGGACATGGAAACCCATCCCAGGAGCATGAGGTGGGTATGGCTTGGAATAAGATAGTACTCCCAGCCAGTCCATTCGCTTCCCAGGCGGCTGAGCGGCATCATGATTCCAAGGACCCCGCCCAGGACAAGATAAACCACGGCGGTCATCACGAAGGTGGGGGTAGGGTCCCGCATTAGGGGGATTACCTTCAAAGACGCTGGGTCCGTTTTGTTTTTAATGTTTTTTCCTTCAATTATCCGCTTGTCCGGGTGTGGGGCGAGCGACGGGGATCGAACCCGCAGCCTTCTGGGCCACAGCCAGACGCTCTAACCATTGAGCTACGCCCGCCACGAATCGGCTAAGAAGTATAAAAAAGAAAATTTGTCTTTGCGCCCAGTAGGAATCGAACCTACACCAACAGCTTCGAAGGCTGCTACTCTATCCATTGAGCTATGGGCGCATAAAACGAAGAAACGTCTAAATTTTACTAAAGCCCGCCGGGTGCGGGGATCGTTGAAAAATATCCTGGCATTTTTTCTGTTTTGCCCTTAAACTGGAGAAAGCCATGGCTTTGAAGCGAACAAAGATTCCGGCCGATGACAGCAAAAAGCTGCGCCTGCTCATTTCTTTTCACCGCAAAAGCCTCCTGACCCGGGATCGTGAAAAATTAATCGAGCTCATCAGCCTGGAAATCAAGGAGATTTTGGAGGCGGACCGGGCCACATTTTTCATGCTGGATACGGCGAAAAACGAGCTTTACGGAAAATTGGCTTTGGGACTTAAAAAAGACCATCTCAAGGCTCTGCGTTTCCCTGTCAGTCAAGGCATCGCCGGTTACGTGGCCCGCACGGGATTGCCTATTAATGTTATCGATGCCTATCAAAGTCCTTATTTCAATCCCGAATTCGACAAGATCACGGGTTTCAAGACCCATTCCGTGGTGGCCGCGCCTCTGAAAGATTCAGGGGGCAGAGTGCTGGGCGTGCTGGCCGCTTTCAATAAGCTCGGCGGCAAAGCATTCAGCGATGAAGACGAAGGCTTGCTGCTTCTCCTAGCCAGCCAATTGGCGGCCACCTATGAGATTTTTCAGCTGTTAGAAGAGTTGAAGCTGTCCAGCCTGGAATCCATTCATGCCTTGGCGCAAACCGCCGAATTCCGCGATCAGGAGGACACGGGACCTCATATCAACAGAGTGAGCACGTATTCGGCCCTGTTGGCTCAAGTCATCAATTTGCCGGCTGGGGAGGTTGAGGTGATCCGGGTGATCAGCCCGTTGCATGATATCGGGAAGGTGGCGATCCGGGATGAAATATTAAGGAAACCGGGCGCTTTTACGCCGGAGGAAGCGGCTGAAATGAAAAAACACGCGATTCGCGGTTATGAAATGCTTCAAAATTTCCGTTCCCCGTTGTTGCGAAAAGCCGGTCAAATTGCGCTTTCGCATCATGAAAAATTCGACGGCACCGGGTACCCGAATAAATTAAAAGGCGAGCAAATCCCCTTGGAAGCCAGGATCGTCACCTTGGCCGACTCCTTCGACGCCATGACTTCAAAAAGGGTTTACAAGGCGGCCTTGTCTTTTGAGCAGGCGGCGGAAGAAATCCGCAATCATTCCGGCCGGCAATTCGACCCGATGCTGGCGGACGCTTTCCTAAAAAACAAGAAGCAATTTGAAGAAGCTTGCCGGGCGAGTAGAGAGGTGAGTCGTTGAGAAAGTCAAGACTAAACCGCAGGATAAGGTGAAAAAGTCAGACCGAGGACTTGCCGGGAGTCGCCGCTAGTGGAGTGTCCCCAACGCTTCTTTACTTATTTTGTCATTCCCGCGAAGGCGGGAATCCAGAGCATTTCTTTTTATATGGACTGGACCCCCGCCTTCGCGGGGGTGACAAATGTAAAGCGATTTATGGGACACTACACTAGACCCTGGATGCAATGCGGATGACGAAGATGATGAATGAGTTAGCCGCTTAATCGATGAAAACCGGCTCTTTTTCGGTGATGACTCGTTTTTCTTGGCCGGTGGCTTGGCGTAGGAATTTGGGCAGGGCGAACAGGCCATGGTGCGTGATGCCGTCATAAAAGCGCAGAGGGGATGTTAAGCGCGCGGCGAGCCTTTTGTCGATTTCAGCGGGGCTTAAAGCCAAGGGATCATATTTGTTCGAGCCGATGGTGAATCCCCAATTGCCGCCGAATGAGGGAACATAAGTCTGATAGGGGGCGACAACCGGGAACACTGATTTAAGCGTGCTGACAATGGCTGGGAAGGGTTTGCAATTGAGGATCGTGGTAAACCCCGATTGAACCACGAATAAACCGTCCGGGCTCAAGCGTTTTTTAGCCAACTCGAAAAATTCCTTAGTGAAGAGCATCAACGAAGGGCCTTCTTCCATGGGGTCGGTCAAGTCGCTGACGATGAGATCGAATTCTTCCCGGCTTTCTTTTAAATAAACAAGCGCGTCGCCGATGATCACTTTGGCTTTGGGATTATCAAAAGCGCCTTGCTGCCATTGAGGCAAATGTTCCCGGCAAAGCCGGACGACGTCGCCGTCTAAATCCACCATCACCGCTTGTTCGACCGTGTTAAGACGCAGGGCTTCCCTTAGCGTGGCGCCTTCGCCGCCGCCTGCAATCAAAACTTTTTTGGGATTAGGATGCGCGGTCAGAGCCGGGTGGACCAGGGCTTCATGATAGATGAATTCATCCGCCTCGGTTGACTGCGGTTTGCCGTCTAAAACCAGACAGAGGCCGAAGAGCTCCAGGTCCAGGATTTCGATGCTTTGAAATTTGGTCCTGCCGGCATGGATGATTTTTTTCAGGGCATGGTTGACCGTTAATTTAGGATCGGGGTAATCGTGGAACCAGAGCTTGCTCATTGGGCGAGCGCCGGCTGCGTCATGCGGATGCCGCGGCGGACCTCCAAGAGGCTGGGCGCCTTGCATTCAAGTTTCTCGACAATGAGCGAGGTGGCTTTTTGCGGATCCAATTTATGCCCGCAGGAAAAAATATCCACGGCCGCGTAGCCGTACTCGGGCCAGGTATGGATCGACAAGTGGGACTCGGCGATGGAGATGACGCCGGTGACGCCCTGGGGGCTGAATTTATGGAACGCTTGGCCGATGATGGTGGCGCCCATTTTTTTGGTGGCGTTGATCAGGAGTTTTTGCACGAAGGCCAGGTCGTCGATTAATTTAGGGTTGCAGTCGTTGAGTTCAAGCAGGGTATGCGTTCCGAGTCCTTCCAAGTGTTCGAACCTCCTCTTTTATGCGCTTGGCAGACATTTAATGTCGGCGATATTCTACTTCATTCGCCGGTTTAGGCGGATCATGCGTCGTGGTAAAATAGGTTTCATGACACGTCTTTTAACTCGCTCCGTGCGCGCGGGAAGCATTCAAATCGGCGGCGGCGCTCCCATCGTCGTGCAATCCATGTGCGCCACCAGGACCAAGGATATTGATTTGACCGTGGCTCAGGCCGAGCGTTTGCGGGAGGCGGGGGCCGGGTTGGTGCGCGTGGCCATCGATAATGACCGGGACGCCGAGGCTTTGATTGAAATTCGCCGCCAGACCAAAGCCAATTTGGTCGTCGATCTTCAGGAAAATTATGTGTTAGCGGCCAAGGTCGCGCCGCATGTGGATAAAATCCGCTACAACCCGGGCCATTTGCATCATATCGAGAAAGAAAAAAGCGTCGAAGAGAAAGTGGGTTGGCTCGTCAACGTGGCCAAGGGCAACGGCTGCGCCTTGCGCGTCGGGGTCAATTGCGGCTCCGTGGCGCCTGATTTTTTGATCCGTTATCCGGATCATATGGAGGCCATCGTGCAGTCGGCCTTATTCCATGCCGGACTTCTGGAGAGCCTGGGATTCACCAATTTTGTCGTGTCGCTTAAAGATTCCGATCCGGCCAAGGTCGTTGAGGCGAATCGCCGTTTTTCTTCGGCCCGTCCGGATATTCCGGTTCATTTGGGGGTGACGGAAGCCGGGTTGCCGCCGGACGGCGTCATTAAAACGCGCATCGCTTTCGAGCAGCTGTTGTCGCAAGGCATCGGGGACACCTTGCGCGTGTCCTTGACCTTGCCCAATGATAGGAAGCATGAAGAGGTTTTAGTCGGCCTTCAAATCGTCCGCGACGTTGAGGAAGGGCGTTTCATCTCCGTGCCCAATTTCGGCCAAGGGTTGAACATTATTTCCTGCCCCAGCTGTTCCAGGGTGGAAAACGAGCGTTTCGTGGAACTGGCTCAGGATGTCAAGGCCATGAGCGCCTATGCCGAACGACATAAAATCACCATCGCGGTGATGGGCTGCCGGGTCAACGGCCCCGGGGAAACGGATGACGCGGATTTGGGGCTTTGGTGCGGGCCCACGACGGTTCATCTGAAAAAGAAAAGCGTTGAAATGGGCGTTTTCTCTTATGACGAAATTTTGCCTCGCCTGAAGCGGGAGTTGGATGGTTTGATCGAAGCGCGAGCGGCCCTCGCCGGGCGGTCGGCTTAAAGTCCATTCCTAAAAACTAAAATCTTAGCTCCGGGCCGCTAGCTCAATCGGCTAGAGCAGGCGCCTCTTAAGCGCAAGGTTCCGAGTTCGAGTCTCGGGCGGCCCATATCCTTCCCGCCGCTTCTCGCGGGCAGATGGCGGAACTGGCAGACGCGTACGGCTTAGGACCGTATGCCGAAAGGCGTGTGGGTTCAAGTCCCTCTCTGCCCACGAGAGGCGGCGGGTTGGGGTAGTGGGCAAATCATTGCGAAAGGGGTAAAATACCGTTTCATGGCTAACTTTGTCGCTGAGAACATAGGCGCCGAGGTCAAATTAACGGCTTCGGAGCCGACTAAAAAGCGTTACGAGATTTCATTGGGCGGGGAGCGCCTGAAAATCATCGAAGAGAAGTGGCTGGCCGCGGCCCGGGACCATGCCAAGCTGCCCGGTTTCCGCAAAGGGCATTTGCCGGCCGAGGTGATTTTGGGCCAAATGGGCGATTGGATCAAAGAGCGCGCCAGCCGGGAAGTCATGAGTTCGGTGGTCGAGGAAATCGTCAAAAAAGAAAGCCTCAAGCTTGTTTACAACCCGGTGATCGCCAAAATCGATTACAAATACGGCGATCGCCTGGCCTTTGAAGCGGTTTTTGAAATCGAACCCACCGTCACCGTGAAAAATTACAAGGGTTTGGAAGTCGAGCGGCGGCAGAAGCCGGTCACCGAGGATGAAGTCACGGCCGAGCTCGAGCGTATCCTCAAGCAAGGGCATCCCCAATATTTGGTTCCGGTGGAGAAAGCGGCTGAAGCGGACGCCGAAGAGTGGGCGCTGGTGAATTTAACAGGCAAGATCAAAGGGGAAACGGTTTGGAGTTGGGATGGAGAATTGCTCAGCGTCGACAGCGATCAGGCGCCCGCGGGGTTTAACAACGCTTTGATCGGCCTGCGCCCGGGACAAAAGAAAGCATGGAGCATTTCATTGGATGAAGATTGCCCCACGGCCGCATGGGCGGGGCAGACCATGTCCATCGAGATGGAGCTTCTCGATTTAAAGCGTTTATCCGGCGACAATGGGAATCCTCTTGAGGCCCACAAAGACGAAATCCCCAAGTTCAAGGAAGAAGTCCGCCGCCAAATCGTCAAGCGCCGGGAAGCGGTGGCGCGGCGGCACCTTGAGGAGCAAATCACCGCGGATCTTTTGCGGGAAAATCCCATGGACGTGCCGCAGGCGGAAGTGGAACTGCGGACCCAGGAATTGTTAAACAGGGCGCGCGGGCTGTTCGCATTGTCCGGCAAGGAGCTGGCTAAGGAACACGAGGGGGAGCTCAGGGTCAAATACGCGATTGAGGCGGCCAATGACATCCGCCTGGGCTACTTTATGCGCGAAATCGCCCGGCGCGAGGCCGTCAAGGTGAACGAGGATGATTTTCGCAAGAAGATCGAATCCGTCGAGGATGAAAAAGAGCGCCAATATTACCTTAAGCATAAGGAAAGCGTGCTTTATGATATTCTCACCGAGAAAGTTTTCGACCTTCTGATCGCCGGCGCCAAGATCACGGACGTCGAAGTCTGATTGATATTAAATTCTAATCGTGGGGAGGTAGAACAAAATGCCGACAATCGTACCGACAGTCATTGAACGGTGGAATCAGGGCGCGGCCGCGGGATACGATATTTATTCGCGGCTGCTGAAAGACCGCATCATCTTCGTGGGCGGCTATGAGGGCGTGGTCACCACGGACTCGGCCAATGTCTTAATCGCCCAGCTTCTTTATCTTCAGGCGGAAGACCCGGAGCGGGAAGTCCAGATGTTCATCAATTCTCCGGGCGGCATGGTCACCGCGGGTTTGGCCGTTTATGACACGATGCGTTACCTGACCACGCCGATCAGCACGATTTGCATCGGCATGGCCATGTCCTTCGGCGCTTTATTGCTGGCCGCGGGCACCAAGGGGAGGCGTTTTGCCCTGCCCCATTCGCGCGTCATGATGCACCAGCCGTTGATCTCAGGCGAAGGGCTCTCAGGCCCTGTGTCGGACATCGATATCGAAGCCAAGGAACTGCTCTTGACCAAGCAGAAGCTGACCGAGATTTTGGCTTTTCATACCGGCCAGACTTACGAGAAGGTCAAAGCGGACACCGAACGCAATCTTTACCTCAGCGCCGAGGAAGCCAAGAAATACGGCGTCATCGACGAAATCATCATGATCCGCAAGAGCAACAAATGAGGAGACGTTGAGTCCAGGAACAACGGGCAAACTAAGGGTCACGCCCGCGGCAATCATGCCTGACGCTGATCAGGCGGCCGGACGTTCGGACATCCCGGCGCCATCCGCGGGCGAGCCGGATGTTGAGCGGCTGCCGTTATTGGCGGTCCGCGACGTGGCGCTGTTTCCCTACATGGTGCTGCCCATCGCCGTGGGCCGCGACAAATCAGTTCGAGCGCTGGAAGCCGCGGGCGCGCATTTCAACAGGCGGATTTTCGTCGTCGCTCAAAAATCGCCCCAGGTGGAGGACCCGGGGGCGGATGATATCTGGCCGGTGGGCACGGTCGGCGAGGTCGTTCAGGTTTTCAAAATGCCCGACGGCAGCGTCAAAACCTTCGTCCAAGGGCTTTGGCGCGCGCGCCGCAAGCAGACGCTTTACAACGATCAGGGCTACTGGGAAGCGGCCATCGAATCGTTGGTCCCGGCGCCCCTGCCCGCCGGCGGCGAGGCCGAGGCGCTGATTCGCCTTCTCAAACAGGCCTTCACTCAATACGCTCAGCTCAACCCCAACGTCCCTCAGGAAATCGGGGCCTTGGTCGCCAACGTGCAAGACGCCGATCGCTTGGCTGATGTTTTGGCCGCCAATATCACGTTGAAAATCGAGGATAAGCAGAAGTTGCTCGAGATGACGGATACGAAGGAGCGCCTGGAAAAAATTTACGCCTTGCTGCTTGGGGAAATCGACGTTCTGAATCTTGAGAAGAAGATTCAAAACCGCGTGCGCTCTCAAATCGAAAAAACTCAGAAGGAATACCTCCTTCAGGAGCAGATGAAGGCCATCCAAAAGGAATTGCGCCAAAGGGACGACTCAAGCAAAGAGCTTGAAGAGCTTCGCGCGAAAATCAAGAAGGCCGGATTGTCCAAAGAAGCGGCCCAGGCCGCGGAAAAGGAAATCGTCCGCCTTGAAAAAATGATGCCTTATTCGCCGGAGGCCACGGTGGCCCGGACGTATGTGGATTGGCTTTTGGCCCTTCCCTGGACCAAAGCCACGAAAGACCGTCTTGATATCGATCAAGCCTCGCAAGTTTTAAACGAAGATCATTACGGCATCGACAAAGTCAAAGAACGGATTCTGGAGTACCTGTCCGTTTGCCTGTTAAAGAAAAAACTTCGCGGGCCGATTTTGTGTTTTGTGGGGCCTCCGGGCGTCGGGAAAACCTCCCTGGGCCGTTCCATCGCCCGGGCCTTGGGCAGGAATTTTATCCGCGTGGCCGTAGGCGGCATGCGCGATGAGGCGGAAATCCGCGGCCACCGGCGCACCTATATCGGGGCCTTGCCCGGGCGCATCATGCAGCAATTAAGGAAGGCGGACAGCCGCAATCCCGTGTTTCTCTTGGATGAAATCGACAAAATGGGCACGGATTGGCGCGGGGACCCGGCCTCGGCTTTGCTGGAGGTCTTGGACCCGGAGCAAAATAATAATTTCGTCGATCATTACTTGGACGTGGGTTTCGATCTTTCCGATATCTTTTTTATTTGCACGGCCAACACCACGTTCACCATCCCGGCGACCTTGAGGGACCGGATGGAGATCATCCGGTTTTCGGATTACACGCTGAAGGAAAAAATCGAGATCAGCAGGCGTTATTTGGTCCCCAAACAATTGGACGAGCATGGACTCAAGGACTGGGTCGATCTTTCCTTGAGCGATGAAACCTTGGCTTTTATCGTCGAGCATTACACGCGGGAAGCGGGCGTCAGAAATCTGGAGCGGGAAATCGCGAATCTGTCCCGCAAAATCGCCAAAGAAATCGCCCCGTCCTTAAAAGACAAAAAGCGCCGTGACGAAGCGCCGGCTCCCCGATCCATTAAAACCATCGAGGAAATCCGCAAATATCTGGGCGTTCCTAAATTCATCAAGGCGAAGGCGGCGGCCAACGGCGTCGGCGTGGCCACGGGGTTGGCTTGGACCGAGCATGGCGGGGAAATCCTGACCATCGAAGTCTCCCAGGTTCCGGGCAAAGGCCAGCTGATGTTGACGGGCCAGTTGGGGCCCACCATGCAGGAGTCGGCTCAGGCGGCGTTCACCTATATCCGTTCCAAAGCGGATCGTCTGGCGCTTAAGCTCGAAGGTTTGAAGACCCATGATTTTCATTTGCATGTGCCCGAAGGCGCCGTGCCCAAGGACGGGCCGTCCGCCGGCATTGCCATGGCGGTCTGTTTGGCTTCGTTTTTGACGCAGCGCCCCATCAAGGCTTCCTTGGCCATGACCGGGGAGGTGACCCTCATGGGGCGCGTGCTTCCGGTCGGCGGCATCCGCGAGAAATTAATCGCGGCCAGCCGCCACGGCATTGACATGGTGCTTGTGCCTAAGGAAAATGAGAAAGATTTGGAAGACGTGCCCGAGGAAGTGCGCCGAAAAGTGCGGATTCATCCGGTGGCTCACATGGATGAGGTCATCGAATTCGCTTTAAGTTAAACCAAAGGGAGAGATGATGAGTTATATTCTGCTGACGCCGGGACCGACTCCGGTCCCGCATGAAATCCTTCAGAAGCTCGCTGAGCCCATTCTGCACCATCGCACGCCTGAGTTCGGGAAAATCCTCAATTTTGTTTTCGAGAAATTGAAATACGTTTATCAAACCAAGCGGGCCGAGGCTTTCGTTTTATCCGGTTCGGGCACGGCGGCGTTGGAAGCCGCGGTCGTCAACTTTTTTTCATCCGGGGAGCGCGTGCTGGTTTATTCCATCGGCGCTTTTGGGGATCGATGGGCGGCGATCGCCCGGACCTATGGCTTGAACGTGGATGTGATCAGCGCCAAATGGGGCGAGGCCGCCGAACCCGAACAAGTCAACAAGCATTTGCAGAGCCATCCGGATACGGCGGGGGTTTTCATCACTCACTCCGAAACATCGACGGCCACGGTTAATCCCATCCGTGAAATCGGCGAGATCGTGAAACGCCATAACGCCCTTTATCTGGTGGACGCGGTCAGCTCCTTGGGCGGCGAAGAATTCCGCCAGGATGATTGGGGGATCGACGTGGCGGCTTCGGGCAGCCAAAAGGGGTTGATGTGCCCGCCCGGCATCGCTTTTTTATCCGCCGGCCCCAAGGCCTTGGAACGCATGAAAAAAGCCAAATTGCCGCGTTTTTATTTTGATTTGAAATATTATCAGGAGGCTAAAAGCGTCCCGGAGACGCCGTTTACCCCGCCGGTGTCGCTATTGACCGGATTGGCCCAGGCCCTGGCCATGATCGAAGCGGAGACGTTGGAGGCCCGCATTGAGCGGTGCCGGATGCTTGCCCAATACACGCGTCAAGCGGCGGGGGAACGCTTGGGCGCGCGCCTCTTCTCCAAGTGGCCGGCCAATGTGTTGACCGCTTTTTATCCGCCGCCTCAGACGCCGGCCTCTTTGTCCACCTCGGCCGTGTTGAAGGAGCTTCGGGATCATTACAAAATCACCATCGCGGACGGCCAAGGGGACTTGAAGGGGAAAATTTTCCGTATCGCCCACATGGGCGCCATCACCAAAGACGATGTGGATCAGGGATTGAGCGCCCTTGTGGATGTTTATCAAAAACATGGAGTTCAATGTCCGTCATCGTTCGGTTTGAAAACCTAACCAAAGTCTACCGGTTGCCCGGGTTTTTAAAATCCAGGGAAGTCGTAGGCATCCATGATTTGAATCTTGAAATCGAAGAGGGAGAGGTTTTCGGCCTTTTAGGTCTAAACGGCAGCGGCAAGACCACCACGATTCGTTTGATGCTGGGGCTCATCGCCGCGAGCGCCGGGCGCGCCTTGGTTTTGGGCCGGGAGGCGGCCAAAGACTCCGGCGTGCGCTCCCATCTTGGGTATTTGCCGGAAAACGCGACTTTGCCTCCGGCCCTAACCCCGGTGGAGTTTTTGCGTTTTTTAGGCCGCATTGATCGAAATAAATTTCCGGACAGAGCCAAACTTCAGCGCCGAATCCACCACGTGCTTAAAATCGTCGGCCTGGAGCAGGCCGCTGACAGAAAAATCAGCTCTTTTTCAAAGGGCATGACGCAGCGTTTGGGCATCGCTCAGGCGATTCTGCATGAGCCCAAGCTGCTGGTCTTAGATGAGCCCGCCTCCGGGCTTGATCCTCTGGGCATCGTTGAAATGCGCGAGCTGTTCCTCAAATTAAATAAAGAGCTGGGCATGACCGTGGTGTTTTCTTCGCATTCCATCGGCGAGGTGGAAAAGGTGTCTCATCGCGCGGCGATTGTGACCGGCAACTGCCTTCAACGGTTGCTCATGCGCAAGGATTGGGACGGCTCAGGCAAAACAAGCCTGGAGAAACATTTTTTGGAATGCGCTCAAACCCTTTACAGCCAGCAGTTGGGCCGTGAGGTGAAATTGGATGATTAGGCGCTTGATCACCGTGGCTCAACTGACCACGCTGGAAGAAGTCAGGTCCAAGGTGTTAAACGCCACGTTTCTGTTCGCGGGCGTGCTGGTTTACTTCGGCTTGGTCATTACCACGCTGGCCCAAGGCTTTGAGGCCCGTTTTTTCCGCGATGTGGCCTTTACCATGATCGAGCTCTTCGGCTTGGCCATTATTTTTCAAAGCGTCTATCGCGTCGTGCGCCAGGACGTGCGCAAAGGCTCGGCCGTTGAGATGTTTTTCGTGCGGCCGTTGTCGCGATGGGAGTATTTGGTCGGGCGTTTAATCGGCGTTTCCATTTTGCTATGGGTCGGCTTGGCGGTGATGGCCGGGGTTCAGCTAGGGTTGACCGCAGCCAAAGGCTTCGGGTTTCACTGGTTTTATGTGATCGCCTATCTTGAGGTTTATTTAAAGCTGATGGTTGTCATTGCCGTGACCGCGGTTCTGGCCGTCGTCACCACTTCTCAGGCCAGCTACTTTGTTTCCGGTTTGTTGGTGTACGCCAGCGGGCATGTGATGCATCTGTTGAGGGCTTTGCTTGAAGCGAAACCCGGTTCGGATTTTGTTTCCATGTTGTTGATTAAGCCGTTGACCTATCTGCTGCCTAATTTTTCTCTCTATGCGACGGTGAACAATCTGGATGCCTTGATCGGCAGGGGAGTGGCTTTTGCTTGGGGCGATGTCGGTTTGGCCGTTTGTTACACGGTTTTCTATGCCGGCGCGTTGACGGCCATATCCGCCTTTTTATTTTCAAAGACGGAAATTTCTCCCGGCTGATGCGTTGATGAGAGCCGCGCTCGCCGCCGTCATCGCTTTTATTTTCGGTTTAAACGGTTTGATTGCTCATTGGCATCCGGAGCGGTTTCCTGAAGAGCTCCCCCGCGCTTTTGAGGCGACGCGCGGTTTTGTAGGCGGAACGCGCGATTTGGTTCTGGTGGGTTTTGGTTTACGCCGTCTGGCGGCGGATTTGGCTATGCTCGATCTGTTGATTTATTACGGTTCCCCGGATGAAACGGCAGGGGATTGGGATCATGCCTCCGGGTTCGGTCGGGACACGAACATGTATCGGGATTTGCTGCCCATGACCAAGCGCATGATCGGCTTGGATCCTTTTTTCCGACATGGGGTGCTTTACGGCGCGGGCGCCTTGGCCTTCAATGAGGGCCGTTTTCAGCAGGCCGTCGAAATTTTGAAATCAGCCTTAAAACGCGACCCGGACTATTGGCCGTATTCGTTGAATCTTTCCGCCATTGCTTACAAGAAGACCCGGGATTTTCCCGAAATCATCCGATTTTTAGAGACGGTCTATCCATTGCCGGAATGCCCGACCATGCTCAAGAACATCCTCGCCAATACCTATATCAAAACCGGTCAAATCAACAAAGCCGCCGCGATTTTTGAGTGGATGGCCTCTGATGCGCCGGAGGCGGACTACCGGGAATTGGCCCGATCAAGATTGGAAATGATGCGGCGGCGGTGAAAACCGGGATTCTTGAGTTTGTTCATCGGCTGATTTCGCGGCCGTCATTGATCGGCCTTGGTTTTTTTGCGGCGCTATGCGTCATCGTCGGCGCCGGACGCCTGGAGAGTTTCGACTGGTCCTCCATGCGTTTTCTTCAATCCTTCGGCTCCAAGGGGCTCGATTGTTTTGTGGCGGCGTTCGGCTACTTGGGTTCGGCCGAGTTGACGGGTTTAGCGGCCCTGTTCTTTGCGTTGACCGCATATCATCGTTTCGGTCCGGCCGCCGCCCTGGCCGTGATCGCAGCCATGGCCCTGGGAACGGTTATTGAGTTGGCCGCTAAGTTATATCTGCCGCAAATGCCTATTCCCGAAGGCGTTCATCGTTTCTGCCGGCGGTCTCTTCCCGGAGGTTTCGTTCATCTGGACACGCCGAACAGCTTTCCCAGCGGGCATACCTTTCGTAGCGTTTTTTTATTTTTTTTAGCGGCGCGTTTGTGGGCGCCGGGCAGTTCGTCCGGCCGGCGCATCATGGCCGGCGCGGCTTGGGCGCTGTCCGTGTTGATGGCCGTCAGTCGCGTTTATATCGGGGACCATTGGATGAGCGACGTGGCCGGCGGTTTTTGTTTGGCTTGGCTGGCTTGCCGTTGGCCGCTTCTCGAGAACACCGCTCTTTCGAAGGCCCAAGTTAAACTTGTAAGCTGATGAAGCAAGAGGGAGGTCGTTTATGCGAAAAACATTAGCCTTAACATTGGCCCTGGGTTGCTTAGCGGGACCCCTGGCCGCGAAAACGTACGAAATCGACTTGGCCCACAGCGGCGTTATGTTCCGGGTCGATCACCTGGTCATTTCAAAAGTCAGCGGCCGTTTCGAAAAATTCAGCGGCGTCATCGAGTACGACTCTGCGGGCGATCCAAAAAATTGGAAAGCCGAGGCGACTATCGACGCGACCAGCATCAACACCAATGAGCCCGCCCGGGACAAACATTTGCGCTCGGCGGACTTTCTAAACGTGGAAAAGAATCCGAAGATTCTTTTTAAAACCGTCAAAGTCGTTTACGTCAAGGACAAAAAAGCCAAAAAGCAGAAAGCCAAAGCTCATGGGGATTTGACCATCAACGGCGTGAGCAAACCCGTCATCTTGGACGTTCAAATCGGCGGCCTGGCCAAAGACCCGTGGGGCAATGAGCGTCTGGGCCTGACTGCTACCACGATGATTAATCGCAAGGATTTCGGCGTCACGTGGAACAAGGCGCTGGAAACAGGCGGTCTTCTCGTCGGCGAAGAGATCGAAGTGACGTTGGAAATCGAGGGGATAGCTAAAAAGAATTAAGGAGGCAAGGCAATGGGACCCAAAAAACCCTGCGGCTGCTGACGGCTGCCGCCGTTTCAATTAAACGGAGGTTCCCTGTTTAGACGGGGAGCCTCCGTTTATTTTTAATAAACAAAATTGCAGCGGTTTTACCGGCTGAATTGTTGCAAGTCATTCTGTGAGGACAATAAGGAGGGCAGTGAGATGAATCATTGGCCGCCGAAAAAAATACTTGTCGCCGTGGACTCATCGCGACAGTCGCAAAACGCTTGGCGTTGGTCCCGGGCGCTGGCGTCCAGGTTGGGCGCTGCGCTTAAGGGGATTTACGTTCATCAGACGATTGTCTGGCCCGGCGTGGATTATTTGGCCGAGGTCGAGTGGCGCAAGGCCAAATCAACAATCGTCCGCCGCATCAAGTCGTTTCTGGGCCGGGGCCGCCTTGCAGTCGGCAACGGCCATCCGCCGACCTCCATTATCCAGGCCGCGCATCGTTTCAAGGCGGATTTGATCGTCATGGGGACGCACGGACGCCGGGGACTCGAGCACGCGGTCTTGGGTTCGGTGGTCGAGTCCGTTATCCGCTATAGCCCGGCGCCGGTTCTGACGGTCAAAATAAAGCCCGCCCATGTTCGCTCCATCCTGGTTCCCGTCAATTTCACGCCTTATGCGCAGGCGGCGTTGGAAGCCGCGGCCCGCCTGGCTAAGGCGATGAGGGCGCGCCTTGTGCTTTTGCATGTTGTGCCGAGTTTGAAGAAAGTTGCCTTTTTGTCCGATGAGTTCAAAGATATGATCAGCCGGCTGCCGGCAGACGTGCGCCCGGAAGCGCCGATTGCGACGCTTGTGCGCCAGGGTAAATCACCGGTGCGCGTCATTGTCGCCGAATCCCAAAAGCATCAGCTTGTGGTCATGGCGGCGCATAAAAAGTTCGTGTTGAAGGACTTTGTTTTAGGCATGACCGTTCAACAGGTTTTGCGTTTGTCGAAGGCCCCTGTCTTAGCCCTGCCTGCGCCGCGCGCCGCCGGCGCCGGGAGAAGACTTAAAAATCGCCGGTTGAACTTGGCCGACCATTGGGAGGGCCGAGCGTTCGTCAATGTTTCATGATAGGCGGCCGGGCCGTGGGCGTATTGACCTTTTAAGCCTTCTGGAGAGGCTGATCGTGGAGCCTCAGGGACGCCAATCAAAATAAAAAAACGGCAAATCGCCGTTCATCGAAAGCTTTAGCTCCAAGATACTTCCCCGTTTCTCTCACGGGTTAGATAGAATTTGGAGCATGGCCGTTGCTTCCTCGCTGGCTGTTTCGTAAGTCATGCCGACGCCTTCGCCTGGCGACGATGCGCAATTAGGCGGCATCATCGATCGTGTCGCTCATTTGCTGCCGGCGCAGGGGCCTATCAGCATTTTTATCCATCACAATACGTTGCATGCTTTCGAATCGTTGCCGTTTGAACAAGCGGTCGTAGACGCCGGTGAAAAATTCGGATGTAAACCCTTCCTATCGGAAGAGGAATACCGCGCCGAGTTTGATCGCGGAAGAATCAACGATCAGGACCTGGATTCGGCGCTGCGTTGGGAATTGGGTTCGGATGCCGCCCGGCCCGTCGTGGGGACCACAACGCGGCTGGAATCGAGCCGGCGCGTCTTGCGTTACGGCATTCCTGACGCCGCCGGGCCGGCGCTATCCTGGCTTTTGCGTGAGACTTCCGCGCTGCGGCGATTCCGGGACGATTTGCCTCCCGACGCGCGCGAGGCCGCGGACTCGGCCCGGGGTCCGGGCGCTGAGGATCCTGCATTGGAAGAAACGAACGTTCGCGCGCTCTGGGAGGCCTGCGTATCCGCCGTTACCGCTTTAGGGCAGGCTCCGGCCGCGATCGCCTCGCGCCCGCCGCGGCTGCGGGATTTGTTGATGCAGGCGCGCGGCGTGGACACGGACGCTTGGATTCATCCGGTTTTGATCCGGGTCGTCGGCGCTTTCCTTGATCAGGGGCTGGCGCATTGGAGCATGCCGGGCAGGCAGCGGGGGCTCTACGACTGTTTTATCGACCTTTATTCCCATCCCTGGGCCCGCTTCTGCGGCCGTTGGGCGGCCCAACTGCCGCCGTTGTTGCGGCAGGAGCGGCGCTTTGGGCATACTCCGCTGAGCTCCGTGCGCCTGTCGCTTGACGCGCTTGGAATTGAGGCCGGAGAACGGGAAGCCTATCTTGAAGCGACCGCGTTGGCGCTGCGCGGTTGGGCGGGTATGATCCGGCAGCTCCAAAAGCGCCCCGACAGGGTGCCGGCGCGTTCGCTGCCCGCTTCGTTGGAGGAATTTTTGGCGGTCAGTCTTCTCTTGGAGCGGGCTGCGCTTTTGCATATAGGCGGCAAGGCTACCGATTGTTCGGGTTTCTTTAAGAGTTTACGGGCATCATCAAGAGCCCCGGAACAAGCGTCTTTGGAGGATCGAGCCTGGCCGCTGTTTCATGCGGCCCAACTGTGCGGGCTAGGGGCCGCGCAGGTCGCCGCGCTCTCGGCCGCGCAGGTCGCCGTCTGGGAGGCGTACCTGCGTGATTTTTCAAGCATCAAGAGAAGGCGCATCCTGCACGGCGCCTATGAGCGCCACCTGCGCAGCCGCTTGTGCGATGCGCTCACGCAGTACTCGCCCGCCGCCCGCCCGGAACCGCCCTCATTCCAGGCGATTTTCTGTCTCGATGAGCGCGAAGAGTCGTTTCGCAGGCATTTAGAAGAGGCCGCGCCCGGTGTGGAGACGTTCGGGACGGCCGGATTTTTTGGCGTAGCCATGTACTATCAAGGCGCTACGGACGCTCATCCGCGCCCTTTGTGCCCCATCGTCGTGCAGCCGCATCATTATGTCGGAGAGGTTAAAGTCGATCCGTCGTCCGCGGCGGTGCGCTGGCGCCGCTTTCGCAGGCGCGAGGCCGGCCGCTTCGGGAAAGCCCTGCATTTCGGCAGCGCTACGTTGCTGCGCGGGGCCGTGGTCACGGCCGTGTTGGGCCCGTTGTCGATCATCCCCCTTATCGTTCGCGTTCTTTTTCCTCGGCTGAGCCGGTGGATTGGAACCTCGTTTCCGCTGGAAACGGCGCCCGCCACGCGCCTGAGGATCGACCGCGAGAAAACCGCCCCGCCCATCGGGCTTTATTACGGGTATACAAAGCAGGAAATGGCCGGCATCGTGGGGTCGCAGTTGCGCAACCTCGGCCTCATCGGGCGGCTTGCGCCCCTGGTCATTATGGCGGGCCATGGCTCCGTGAGCCTGAACAACCCTCATGAATCGGCGCATGATTGCGGCGCCTGCGGCGGCGGCCGCGGCGGCCCCAATGCCCGGGTTTTCGCCGCCATGGCCAATGATCCCGCCGTCAGGGATTTGCTGGCGCAAGACGGAATTCGCATCCCGAAGGACGCTTGGTTCATCGGCGCCCAGCGCAATAGCTGCGACAATTCCGTGGAATTTTATGATCTCGACTTTCTTCCCGAGAACCATCGGGTTCTGTTCGAGCGCGCAGCCACCGCCTTCACGCGCGCGCGGCGGCGCGAAGCCCATGAGCGATGCCGGAGATTCGAATCTTTCTCGGGCGGTTTTGGAGCCGCCTTAAGTCATGCCGAGGCCCGCTCGCACGATCTGGCCCAGCCTCGGCCCGAGTATGGGCATGCCACGAACGCTTTTTGCATCGTCGGCCGCCGGGATAGGACGCGGGCTCTTTTCCTCGATCGCCGCGCCTTCCTCGTTTCTTACGATCCGGCGCGAGACGACGGCCAAGTCTTGGAGGGGATCCTGCGCGCCGTTATCCCGGTGGTTGCGGGCATCTCCCTGGAGTATTATTTCAGCCGCGTCGACCCGACGGGGTACGGCTGCGGGACGAAATTGCCCCATAACATCGCTTGCCTGTTGGGGGTGATGGACGGCGCACAAAGCGACTTAAGGACGGGGTTGCCTTGGCAGATGGTTGAGATTCATGAGCCGGTCCGCCTTTTCGTTGTCGTGGAATGCCGGCCGGAGCGCTTTGACCGCGTTCTTGAGGATCAGCCGGACTTGCGCGCGCTTCTGGATCGGCGCTGGATATTCGCCGCCTGTCTTGATCCTGCTTCCAACGCTTTATGGCTGCGCGAAGGCAGCGCCTATCAGCCATGGAGCCATGAGAGGGAGCTCCCCCGGGTCATCGGCGGTTCCTTGGCCTGGTACCGCGACAAACGCGGCCATCTTCCGATTGCCGGCATCAGCGATGCCCAGGGGAAGGGGGCGACGGCATGAGTTCCGCCGCTGCCTGGCTTGAAGCCGGTATTTTGGCCGCCGTCGGGGTTCCGGCTCTGGTTTTATTCATCATCGCGGCGTTTTCTTTTGTCGGGCGTCCATGGCGTGAAGACCGGGTCGGCATGCTGATTCAGGCCGGGCTTCTGATATCCCTCGGCGCGTTGCTGACCGCGGCATTGCTTTTTATTCGCACCGGCCGGCCGTCCGTCGTCGTGTCCTTAGGCGGCGGATGGATCGCGGGCGGCATTTTTGCATTCGATTTGCTGATCGACGTCTGGTCGTTGGGCTTCGCGATTCTGTCCGTGACGATCTGCGGCGTCGTGTCCGCGTTTTCGTTTCGATACCTCCATCAGGAGCCCGGTTTTCATAGGTATTTCATGCTTCTGGTCGCTTTCGTCATCGGGCTTCTTCTGGTTTCTCTGGCCGGCAGCATCGAGGTTCTCTATGCGGGATGGGAAATCCTGGGGTTGAGTTCGGCGCTTTTGGTGGCGTTTTTCCACGAGCGCCCGTCGCCGGTGGCGAATGGATTGCGCGTTTTGACCTTCTACAGGATCGGCGACGCCTGCATGCTTTCCGCGGCCGTCTTGCTGCATCACTGGGCCGGCAGCGGCAGCCTGAGCATGTTGTTTTCCGGAACCGCTTCCGCAAAGCTCGGCCCGGAGCATGCCGGCGTGATCGCCATGCTGCTGATCGGGGCCGCCGCGGCCAAAAGCGCGCTGCTTCCTTTTTCCACTTGGCTGCCTCGCGCTATGGAAGGGCCCACGCCATCAAGCGCCGTTTACTATGGGGCGCTCTCCATTCACGCCGGCTGTTTTCTGCTCTTGCGGGCCTCTTCGCTGCTGGAGCATTCCGTCGCGGCGCGGGTCATGGCCGTGGCCGCCGGAGCGGGCACGGCGGTTTATGCCACGCTTGTCACGCGAGTGCAGACGGATGTCAAATCCCGCCTTTGCTTCGCGTCGCTGACTCAGGTCGGGATCATCGTCATCGAGATCGGGTTCGGCTGGAAGACCCTCGCTTTCCTCCATATGGCCGGCAACGCTTCTTATCGGCTTTTGCAATTTCTCAACGCGCCGAATATTCTCCATGACATCCACGAGCTTGAAAACGATCTGGGGGGCCGCTTTGCTTCGCCGGACGCTTTTGCGCAGGCCGGTTTCGGACGCAAGCTCTACTTGTTCGCGCTCGAGCGCGGATTCCTGGACGGAATGATCGAACGCTGGGTTGTGGGACCGGTCTCGTGCTTGGCCCTGTGGCTGGACCGTATGGACCGGCGGCTTTGCGGCTCATTGCCCGGTCTTTTGGGGAAGGATTGGGATGGGGACTGAGGCCGTCGTCTGGGTTGTTGCGCTCGCTGTTGCGCCCGCGGCCGTGATGACGGCCTACGGTTTGGGCTCCAGGGGCAAGCGATTCTATGCGCTGGCCGCCGCTTCAGCCTGCCTGCTCGCTATTTTGGCTCCGGCGCCTCTGGCGTTTTATTTTTTTGCGCCCCGCTTTCGCGATTTTTCGGCTGTTTTGGAAAGCTCGCTGGCGCACCCCTTGGGGCCGCTGCCGTTCGTTTTGGTCCCGTTCGCGGCCACCCTGTGGGTGTTGACCGTCTTAGTGACTCCCGCCGGCCGCCTGGATGAGGCCAGCTTGGCCCGCACGGCTATGGTCTGCCTGCTGACGATGGGCAGCTTTTTGACCGCATCCCCGTGGCTTCTGGTATTTTTCTGGGCGTTGACGGTCGTGATGTACGTGGCCGGCCACGGAGGGCCGCATTTCAACGGCGCGCGCCGGGTCGCGGTCGTTTACATGGGACTGTCCACAGTCCTTCTGGCGGCCGGCGTTGTTGCGGCCGCCTCAGGGAGCGGCCGAAGCGGACAGATCGAACAGATCGGCGTCGGACTGATTCTGGCGGCTGCGCTGATACGCCAGGGCATATTTCCATTCCACGCATGGATTCCTGAAATTTTCGACCGCGGACGCATCGGGCCGGCCAGCATATTCAGCGCGCCGCAGATGGGAACGTACGTGGCGCTGATCTTGGTCGTTCCTCATTGCTCGCCGGCGTTGCTGCGGGCCGCCGCTGTCCTGGGGCTCATTACGGCTTTATACGCCGTTTTCCTGGCGCTCTATCAGACGGACGCGCGCCGGACCTGCGGGTATCTGTTCGTGAGTCAATCGGCGCTCGTGGTCGCCGGCTTGGACCTGCCCAGCCCTGAGGCGTTGGTCGGCGCTCTGATTCTTTGGGTTTCCTCAGGCCTGGCCTTGGCCGGATTAAGCCGCTGCGTCTTGGTCCTTGAGGCGCGCCGCGGGAGACTGAGTTTGGACCGTTTCCATGGAGGTTATGAAAGGATGCCCATTTTGGCCGCGTGTTTTTTGATCCTGAGCCTGGCTATCATGGGCTTCCCGGTTACTCTGGGATTCGTGGGCGAGGAAATGCTGGTCCGGGGCGCGGTGGATTCTTTCCCCGGCCTGGGCTTATCCGTGGTCGCGGCCGGCGCTCTGACCGGACTTGTCGTGATGCGGATGTATTTTTCATTGTTCTGCGGTCGTCGGCGCACCGGCGCCCGCCTGCGCATGCTGCGGACGGAAGGCCTCGGTTTCAGCATCGCCGCTCTGCTTTTGCTTGGATTCGGCATGGCCCCGGCGAAACTGGTCCGCCTTCTGGATCGCGCCGGCGCGGCCGTTATGCAAAGCCGAGAGGCCGTTATGCCGGATATGCAAAAGCTAGAATAGCGTTGTTGATGCGCTTTATAAAAGCCTGGATCAGCGCATTGGGTCTTGGGGCCTGTTCTTCTTTTTTATGGGCCGCGGGAGCCGATCAATCGAGCGCATCCTTTAAATTCCTCAATTTCAATATTTTAAATTGCCGGCCGTTCGGCCCTGAAGAAGATTTTTTGGGCTATCACGAAGATTATGATGATTTTACGATGCGCATGGATTTTCTTGTTGAAGAGATTCGGCGGCTTAACCCTGATTTTATGTCGCTTCAGGAAATGACCAGATGCTGGTTTTTCAATGAGCGCAAATGGCTGGAGGTCGACCGCCTGATCGCACAGAAGACGGGTTATCAGCATGTGTTTTGGAGATCCGAGGGCCCCAGGGGATTATGGGAGGAGGGCATCGCTTTTTATTGGAAGCCGGATCGCGTGCGTTTCGAGGATATCGAATGCGCGCATTTGAAAACCGCGCATTACACGGGACCCATGAAAATCGTCAAATCTTTATGCCGCGGCCGCGCTACGTTGGCCGACGGCCGTTCCTTTTTTATTTACCAGACTCATTTGGATACCCAGCGAAAATACAGCGAGCCCCAGACGCGGGAAATTTTAAGCACCATCGCCAGGGATCATCCGGACGAGCCGATTCTTTTTTCCGGCGATTTCAATAACGGCCCGCAATCGCCCAGCATCGCCATGGTCAAGGACTGGTTTATCGGACCATAACGGCCTTTGGCTGGAAATAAAATGAAAAATCATCAAGGCCATGGTTAACGAGAAAATTTTGATTGTGGAAGACGAGAAGCATCTCGTCAAAGTCTTGAAATACAATCTCGAAAAGGAAGGCTACCGGGCCCATGCCGTCCAAGATGGTGAAAGCGCTCTGTCGGCCTTCAGGAAAGAGAAGCCCGGTTTGGTTGTTTTGGACGTTATGCTGCCGGGTTTGAATGGATTCGAGTTGTGCAAAATCATCAGAAAAGAATCGAATGTTCCCATTCTGATGCTGACCGCCAGAAAGGAAGAAATGGACCGCGTGTTAGGCCTTGAGTTGGGAGCGGATGATTACGTGACCAAGCCCTTCAGCGTGCGTGAGCTGTTGGCCCGCATCAAGGCGATTCTGCGCAGGGGCGTGGATCAGGGCGCGTCGTCCGCGGCTGTTCGAGCCGGCAGTCTGGAAGTGGATTTGGAGCGTTACGAAGTGACGGTCAATAAAAAATCCGTGGGCTTGAGCCCCAAGGAGTTCGAATTTTTGAAGTGCCTGATCCAGGCCGACGGCAAGGCCCTGACCAGGGATCAAATTTTGGAGAAAGTCTGGGGCTACGACAAATCCATGGATATCGACACCAATACCGTGGATCAGCATATCGCCCGTTTGCGCGACAAGCTGGGTTGCGAAGCTCGCCGCGTTGTTACTGTTAAGAATGTGGGTTACCGCATTAAGATCAATTGAGTTCCACTGATTTAGCTTCCGGTAAACTTTCAATAAAAGCGGCGGCGATGAACCTGGCGCGGCGTTTCAAGAATTCGAAGGGAAATTTTTCGTTGAACGGGCCTCTGGCGGAGGTTATTTTGTCCGCTATGGCTGACGCGGCCTTGGTTGTCGACAGGGACCATAAAATAGCCGCTTTCAATGCGGGTTTTTTGAAAATTTTTAGAAAAAGCAGCTCCGATATTTTAGGTCAAACATTTGAGGAGGCGTTTCGTCATCCGATATTGACCAATATGCTTTGTTTGGCTCTGGCGCAAGGACGAAAGCAATGCCGGGAGATCCATTTATTTGTCCCGGGCGATTTTGCTTTTGAAGCCAGCATGTTGCCCTTGATCAGGCAGGCCAAGGTTGAGGGGGCCTTGCTGATTCTTCTAGACATCACGCGCCTGAGGCAGCTCGAAGAGATGCGCCGCGATTTTGTCGCCAACGTTTCTCATGAACTTCGCACCCCTCTGGCTTCTATCAAGGCTTTGACCGAAACGCTTTTAGACGGCGCCCTGGAAGAACGCGGGCCCCGGGGGGAGTTCGTTCAAGCAATCAAGGAAGACGCGGACAGGCTGGGCCATTTGGTTGACGATTTGCTTGATCTTGAGGCTATCGAGTCCGGGAAGCGTTCACCCCGCTGGGAGTATGTTGATTTGATCCAAGCCGCAAGACAGGCGGCGGATAAGATGAGAAACTTGGCGGCCAAGCGTCAGGTGACCATAAGGGTTGAGGCGGAAAACAACGGCATTTGCGCGCGAGCGGACAAGGAACAGCTTGACCAGGTGCTGATTAATCTCTTGGATAACGCCGTCAAATATAATTTGGACGGCGGGCGTGTAACTATCCGAATCCATGAACAAGACGGGTGGGGGCGGGTCGAAATCCAGGATACAGGCGTAGGTATTTCCACAGAGGATGCGCCTCGAATTTTTGAGCGTTTTTACCGCGTGGATAAAGCCAGGTCCCGGGAACTTGGTGGAACCGGCCTCGGTCTTTCCATCGTTAAACATCTTATCGAGGCGCACGGCGGACAAGTCGGAGTCATGAGCGAACTCGGCCGCGGATCAATGTTTCACTTTACCGTTCCTTTAAAAAAATAATTCGTTCGTTTTGCATTCATCGCGTTTTAACGCCGGTTTCTGTCAGGCGATTGTCATCCAGGTTTTATGCGGACAATATTGTTCCATCGCTCACCGTATTGAACAATCATGGGGTATGAAAGATTTCGTTAAGCGTGCGCTCGCAGTCTCATTATCGGCGGTCGCGATCGTTGCCGGCCGGGGGGATGCGGCGACTCCCAATATTGTCTTGCGTCCATGGGTCCAGGAGGTTCAATTCTCCGGGGATTTGCGACTGCGCCAGGAAACGTTCGCCAAGGAGGCCCAAGGGCAGGCGGATATCAATCGCCAGCGTTTTCGTTTGCGCCTGGAGGCTGATTTTTTATTGCCCAGGCAGATGGCCGTCATAACGCGCTTGGCTTCCGGCACGGGCGAGCAATTCTCGACGAACCAGTCTTTAACCAGCCTGTCTTCTGAGAAGGAGATATGGATTGACTGGGCTTTTCTTGAGTGGAAGCCGCGGCCATTCCTTCGTCTAGCCGGCGGCCGCATGAGCAATCCATTCTGGAGAACGTATGCCAGCGACATTGTTTGGGACGAGGATTTTAATCCCGAGGGTTTTAGCCAAAGTTTTGAGTGGCCCACGGTTGCCGGAGCGCGTCTTTTCGTCAATTTGCTGCAAATGGCCGCCGATGAGGACCCGGAGACGCAAAAGGATCAGTGGATGTTTGGCGAGCAGCTTGGCGCCGAAGCGCCTTTGCCTGCCGGCTCTCGCGCCCGCGCGGCCGGCGCTTATTACCAATGGAAAAACGAGAATATTGGAACCTTCGACCAACCCAAAACCAATGAAGGAAATCGCCGCACGGGGACAGGCGCTCTCCAAAATAATTTCGGCGTGCTGGAGCTAAGCGGGGAATTTTCCACATCTATTTTAAGTCTGCCCTGCTCCATCCAGGGCAGTTTCATAGAGAACGTGCGGGCCGATAAAAATTTAACGCCCAAAGAGAACTCGGGCTATCAAGCCGGTTTTAGATTGGGGAGGGCGGCCATTCGCGGGGCGTGGGAGCTAGGCTATTTTTTTAAGCGCACGGAAACCGACGCGACGGTCGCCGACGTGGCGGACGCCGATTTCGGCGACGGCGGAACCAATAGGAAAGGGCATATCCTTTGGCTGGCCTATAACGCTGAGGATTGGATTCAGGTGAAAACAAAATATTTCGATACGCAAGTCATCAACGAAAATTTGCCGCCTAACGCAGATGGAATTAGGCGCCTGCAATTTGACGTCGCGCTTAGATTTTGAGAAGGTCTATGCATTATGTTAAGGAGGTTGATCCATGGCTTTTAGTTTAATCCCCCGGGAAGAAAAATTTTTTGATTTACTCGAGGAAGCGGCGGCCAACGTCTACAAGGTCGCGGTCACTTTTAAAGGATTGGTGACTAAGTGGGATTTGGATGACCCGCGCATCCGCCAGATCCGCGACTTAGAGCACGATGGTGACTCCATGGCCCACGATATTTTTGACCGGCTCAACCGGACCTTCGTTACGCCCTTGGACCGGGAGGATATCCATGGGTTGGCCTCGGATTTGGATGATATTCTCGATTTGATTAATTCCGTCACTCAAAGGATGCATCGCTATCAAATCAAAGAGATACGGCCGGAGTTGATCGAGCAGGCGGATGTTCTTGATCAGGCGGTCTCGGCATTGGTGAAAGCCGTGGGGCAGTTAAGAAACATGGGCAATACCCGCCGGATTCTTGATTATTGCATCGAGGTCGACCGCCTGGAAAACGAGGGTGACCGCGTTTTGGACCATGCGCTGTCGGGCCTATTCGTTCAGGAAAAAAATCCCATTGAAATCATCAAATGGAAGGAAATTTTCGAGGTGGCCGAGGCCGCCATCGACAATTGCGAAGACGTTTCAAATACGATTGAGACGATCATCGTCAAACATAGCTGAGAGACCTGGAGGATTGATTTAGCTTTATGCCGGAAATAAGTCTGGGGCTCGCCGTTGTCCTGCTTCTTATTTTAGGCGCGGAGTTCGTCAACGGATGGACGGATGCGCCCAATGCCATCGCCACGGTCGTTTCAACGCGATCCTTGTCGCCTTTTCAGGCCGTTCTGATGGCCGCGGTGTTTAATCTGGCCGGGGTCTTTTCGGGCACGGAAGTCGCCAAAACGATCGGCAAGGGTATCATTGATGCCCAGGTTGTCGACTTAACCACGATCGGCGGCGCCATGGTGGGTATTATTTTTTGGAGCACATTGGCGTCGAGGTGGGGCCTTCCGACCAGCGAGTCGCATGCCTTGGTGGCGGGATTAGCCGGCGCCGGGCTGGCGACCGCCGGTCCGGGCGTTCTCTTGTGGGTCGGATGGAAAAAAGTTCTATTGGGTCTCGTTTTTTCGACTTTTTTAGGTTTTGGCGGCGGACTGTTGGTGATGAGCGCCGTTTTTTGGATTTTTCGCAAGGCGGCTCCTGGTTCCGTGAGAGGCCTATTTCGTTATCTTCAGATATTATCCTCGGCGTTTATGGCCTTCGGGCACGGCTCCAATGACGGTCAAAAATTCATGGGCGCTTTTACTTTGGCCCTGATTTTGGGAGGACAGTTGAGCGAATTCGTGGTGCCCCATTGGGTGATTTTTTTATGTGCCGGAACAATGGCCGTGGGCACAATGACCGGAGGTTGGAAAATCATGAAAACCATGGGGATGAAAATGACCAAGCTTTCAACGCATCAAGGTTTTTCTGCGGAATTGGCCGCGGCGACGACTATTGAGCTGGCTTCGCGCTTGGGCGTTCCCTTGTCGACGACGCATACCATCAGCACGGCCATCATGGGCGTAGGTTCGGCCCGGCGTTTTTCGGCGGTGCGCTGGGGGGTCACAGGCCAGATCATCACGGCCTGGATATTGACGTTTCCCATCTGCGGGTTCGTCAGTTTTGTCGCCGTAAAGCTTGCCAGGCTTCTGGCTTAGCTGCCGGAATCTACGTTAAAATCAACCCATGCAGATTGAAGGCATCTGTCGCCGTTTGCGTATCGACGACCCGCGTTTTATTGAAATTGAAACCAAGCGCCGCATCGCGGAGAAAGACTTAAAGGACGTTAAAGAATTTCTTCTAGGCCGCAAAAGAGTCAAGCATGTCAAAGCCGCGACATTCTTCGATCAGTTTTTGGATACCCCAAGCCTGGAGCTTTTAAAACGCGGGGCGAGCTTGAGGGTGCGCTACAAAAACAACGGCAGTAACGTCTACCTTCAATATAAAGGCCCCGGTTATCATCATCAGGGCATTCTTTACCGGTCCCAGTTTTCCTCCGGCAAGCTCGATCATTTACCCAAGCCTTCCGCCGCTGATGGGATGGTGCGCTTAATTCGAATCACCCTGCCCGGCATTTTAAAAACGGGAATTCCCTTAGCCATGAAATGGGCCATGCGCCGGCACTTGGGCCGCGGCGTGGTCGGCCGGATTTCGCGGGGCCCGATTCTCTGCGTCTATCACAAGGATAAATTCGAGGTGAAGCTCGGCGAGGCGTTTTTGGAGCCTTCAATCGACCGGGTCCACGCCTTTCATGTCAACGGCGCGGGTCTTCATGCGCTGGCTTCATTTTGCGAATACGAAAATGAGGTCAAGGCCAAGGACGATGATCTGGAGGTCAAGCTCGATCACCTGGACAAATTATTGGATTTCGACCGCACGGTCATTCGTCGGTTTCGCCTGCGCGCCGAGCATATGGACAAATACCATCGCTGCGCGTCCGGTTATTCGCGACGCGGTTGAGTTAACTTAGTTCGATGGCGCGGGTCGCCAGGATGGTATCCCTGTAAAAATTATCCGCCAGGGCCGTAAATACGAATTGGGAGCGATACGGGCTTTCGTCCTCTTTGCGCGCCGAGCGGACATATCGGCTGTCCGGTTGCAGCGTCCATGCTTTGGCGTTATCCGCCAGCGAATTTCCCAATACAGTGTCACGGAGATAGACTTTTAAAACAGGGTCTTTGACGGGAAAAGCGATTTCGTAGCGCGCGTAAAAATTTCTCGGCATCCAATCCCCGCTGGAAAGATACACTTTTTCCTCGCCGCCTTGGCGAAAGTAAAAGATGCGGCTGTGTTCCAGGAAACGGTCGATAATGCTCGTCACTTTGATATTTTCGCTTAAGCCTTTTAATCCCGGCCTCAGGCAGCATATCCCCCGCACGATCAGATCAACGCGCACCCCCACCTGGGAAGCCCGGTAAAGCGCTTGGATAATATCCGTATCTACGAGTGAATTGATTTTGGCGATGATGCGGCCTGCGCCGGATTTTTCATGGTATTGGATTTCCTGTTTGATGAGTTGAAGAATTTTGGCTTGCAAATTGGTGGGAGCCACTAAAATTTCTTTAAAGCCGTTTTCTTTAAACCTTCTATGGATCTGCCCGCTCTCGGGCAGAACTTCGGTAATATCAGAAAAATAAACGGGCGGCCTGGCATCCGGGTTTACATAAATAATTATTTCAAGGAGCGGATCGTTTTCTGATGTCCCATAAAACCTCATCGGAAAACTAGTTAAAATAAGATAATTATTATCTATTAATAAAAATG
>JACPAN010000015.1:140679-220806 GCA_016180815.1 Elusimicrobiota bacterium | reverse complement strand
GCATTGTTTTAAATTTCAACTTATAGGAGTTCGGCATAAAGGGATGAAACGAACGAAGGATTAGCGATGTAAACGAAAAAAAGGAAAAGCCATGATGGGGAACGGGAGGGAAACCGATATTTTTGGCGTGGGCCAAACCAACTCAGGCCCGCTTGCGGCCAGAACCGCCCTCCTGTTTGCTATGGTTTTCCTCGGGATGGGAGCATCATTGACTTGGGCCACAGAAACGATCGAAACGGCTGATTTAAGCGGCTTTTCCAAAACCTGCTTTGAAGAAGGGAAATTCCTGGATATCATCTCAGGCTACGGCCATGATTCCTGCCTGGAATGCGCCAAGGGGGAGGCCAGGGCCGATGTAACGGGACCGGAAAATTCCGTTGTCTTTAATCCCCAATTCTTCACCACGGGTTCCCCGCCCCAGGAAACCCAGTGCTTTTTCCACAGTTCTCAAGGCAATCACTGCGGGCACTCCGAAGAAATCAACTTCTTCGGCGGCCAAAGCCCGGTCATCCCCGGAACCTACACGTTCACCTACAATTACAGCCTTAAGACCCCTGATGCCGAATCGGTCCCCCCTTTGGTCAGCGTCAATATCCGCCCCCAGACCAGAAGCGGCGGCCCATCCTGCACCGCCGGCAACTTCGGCTTCGGCACGTTAAACTTCGCAGACAAGGCTACCCTTAAAGTCATCGTGCCGGATAAAGGGCAAGCGACAAAACTGCAATCCGTTGTAGGCGACAATCAGATGCAGATTGTCAACAAGAAATTGCCTAATCCTCTTGTTGTCAAGGCTGTTCGCACGGATGGACAGCCCTCCGTTGGATTCATAATAAATTTCTCAATCACAGACATTCCGTCAGGTGGCACAGATGCTTTCTTATCGGTTTCCAGCACCCAAACAGATAGCCAGGGTTTGGCCCGCGTGGAATTGACCCTGGGTTCGGCCAGTGGCACCTACAAGGTTCAAGCCTCCTGCCCTAATTGCAGTCAAAGTCCGAACTCCGTGACTTTTACGGCGACGGCCAAAACCAGGGAACAAGCCACAAAACTCGAAAAATATCGAAACGACTTCGCCGCTCCGGTTGGAGGAGAACTTTTGGACGGCATTAAAGTAAAAGCGGTCAATATCATTGACCAAAAGCCGGAGGCGGGTCTGGAGGTCGTTTTTACGCTGACCGAAGCCGCCGATGGCAGCGCGCCTCAGAATTTGGGCGTCGCCATGACCACGGCCACCGGTGTCGCCAAAATTTCATTCACCCTGGGCAACACGGCAGGTATTTACAAGGTCAAAGCCCGCTGCGAATCCTGCCAAGCCGGCCCTGAAGTCTTTTATACCATCACGGCCATCAAAAAAAGAGACGTTTTTAATGAAACTCCCGCTACCGACGTCTTCGAACGTCAGGACGTCAAGGATTCGGAGGGGCGGGACAAAACAGACCCGGACTTTAACGGGCTAGCCCTGACGATTGAAAACTCAACCGTAACTCCGGCGAGACCCGCCATGGGCAACATTCCTGCTGTCTCGGGCGGCAAAGCCGCAATCAGGGTCTTCGGCATCGCCAATGTTGCCTTCACAGCCGAGCTTCTTCCCGTGTTCGGCACCGGCGGCCACCAGCACGACACGCTAAGGCCCATGGGGTCCCTGAGTCAAACCACGGGCCATCCAGGGGAAATTATCGAATACACAGCCGGAGAAATCGCCGGCCAGGAAATGATCGTGATCAAACAGGTCAATCGCCAAGCCAGGGACTTTATAGTCATACGAGAGACAGGGATCAATATTCAGGAACTCTCTGCGGCTGCGACGTTTTACCGGATTACCGGCAATGATCCAAGAATAAGCTTTAAAAATAAATTCCATCCCCAGAACCATTACGGCGCTCAAACCCTTTACGACGAAGTCACCAAGCTCGCCCAGGTCTACGAGTCCTCAAACAGCGCTACTGTGGGCATCAATGACATGAGCCTAGCCCAGGGAGGGCTCTTTGACATCCATGCGAACTGGCAGATAGGGCATGAATGCCATAGGAAGGGAACGAGCGTGGATATTGATAGGTTTCAGCAAAAAATTTTGGATGGTCTAAAGATTCCCGAACGTATTAAAAATATGGGCCACCGCCTTGCCAAGCTGGCCAAGGATAACAACATTGATTGCCGCAGAATCGTTGAACAGACATTTATTGAGGGTAAAAAGGTATGCCACGTTCATTTTGAATGCCCCGCCTCAGAGTGGGGGACATCCTGCGAGCAAGCAGGGAATATTCCTATTGATCCAACAACAGGAGAACCGGAATGCGTAGAGAATTAAAAATTATGGCTTTGTTGTTTTTGACAGCATCGTTTACAGATGTCCAGGCTGGCAAGCCTTGGCCGAAGCTGGTGGATGTGGTGGTGAGGGCCAGCGTGACGATGGAGGCGGAAGGGTATCTTTATTCTTACGCTGTGTCCAACTCATTAAAAAATGAATTAGGAATAGATGTTTTCGCAATTGACATTCGCAAAATTCCAGCCGAGCACCCTTTTTCTAGCAAGCATATAACAATCGCTCATAATATTGAAAATCATCTAAAAGCGATAAGCCAAGGCGAACGAATCCAGCCTATGCGTATTTATGGACCTCAACCATGGAAGACATTCGGTCGGCCTACATGGAACCTCATGAATAGTCCTGGTGTTCTCCTTGTACCTGGAGAGATTCAGACAGGTTTCAGGATTAGCGCTAAAGAAACTCCTGGAATCAGAGAGTTTATAACTAAAGGCACTAATTATGACTTTTACTCTTTACCCGAGCAATATGACTTTTCCGGCACAAGGGATGAAATGGATGCCGCCTACAGCGCCGGCATCGAATTCCTCGGCAAAACCATCGCCCCCGTCGCCCCCCCCGAGCCTTTCACGGTTAGTTCCTGGACCGCCCGGATGCTCGCCGATGCCCAGGAGGCCCGCAAACTGGGCTGGATCAAAACAGATGCCGGCCTTAAGGAAATCCAGAAGCTTTTGAAGACGTTAAACACAAAAGACATCAACAGACTTCAAAAGGCCGTTCAAAACATCGAGCAATACGTTTCTCAGGAGGTAAAAGCAGGAAAACTCACGGAGGAAGCCGATGCCCTGGTTCGGCTTAATGCGCTTTATCTGTTTAAAAGACTCAAAGAATCGGAGAAGCCAAAAAAGAAATAAAAAGATTTTTCATGGGTAATCAAACAATGCTGTCGAACCGGGAGGATGTAGCGAACATGATAGTTCGCGAACGTATCGGAATGCAATAGGAGCAATGCGATAACCATGAGAGGGAACGCGGGAAACATCGCGAAGGTGTTGATTATGGGAGCCATGCTGATGCTCGAGCGCTCGGCCTTGGCTTTACATCAAACTCCAGGGGTGATTGAGCCCGGCGATACCGTCTCTTTTTCCGTTGTCTTCAACAACTCGCAAAACAATCAAACTGCGCTGGAAGACGTTCGGTTTGTTCTTTTAAGCGCGCCGCCTTGGCTGACGTCTCTGCCCACATCAATGATTGATCCCGTCGTTGTCCCCGCAGGAGAATCCGTTGAATTTCGCTTGGACTTTGAGGTGAACAATGCCTTTTCCTTGGATGAGGCAAAGGGAGAGGTTATCGCGGAGATCAAGACCAGCAGCGCCAATCTTAACGCCTCGCGGCTTGTCTGGCAATGGCGGACATCAAATGGCTTTAAAACCTCAAGTGCAGAACTGCGGGATGAGCAAGGTAACACTTTCAACGGCTCTCTATCCCCCGACAAAGAGCCCCCGGACACCGCGCTTTCATTCATCGGCCCGACGTTTATGGACAGCCAGGGCGCTCTATTCATTTCTTCGTCAACGGCGCTCAATTTGGAAGGCATCGACGCTATTGTCGTGGATGCCGTGACCTCAGAGGTCGCTTTTACCGGGTTCAAGCTCGATCAACAGGTCTCGGATGTCAACCTGTTAGATGCATTTGTCGGAACATTTACCGTTTCGTCCCCCGGCAATCACTTTATAGTTTTTGGCAGTTCGGATAATGCGGGCAATGCCGAGTCCGTCAAAATCAGCAGCTTTATTGTGGATGCTCAGGCTCCAGGGACCCCTTCAAACCTGCTGGCCGACGGGAGCAACCCCTCTCCCTGGAGGAACATCTCAACTTTTACGGTGACTTTGTCGGGATCGGATGACGCCTCCGGGGTGGCCGGGGCGTTCTTTAAGGTGGGGGCTGTGCCGGGGTTTGGATCGGACGGGATGTTTGTGGCTGGGAGTTCGTCGCAAAATTTCATATTTCAAAATTTGATATTTGAAAATTTAGTCAACGGCAGCAATCCGCTGTACGTCTGGCTTCAGGACAATGTCGGCAATACGGACCATGCAACGGCTCAAATCGTCAATTTGAGATTCGATGATTTAAAACCCCAGTCAACCGCGGCGGTATCGGCGTCCACTTTTTCTGTGGGGCCGATCCCCGTGAGCTTCACGTCTTTCGATCAAAATGGCACGGTGGGTAGCGGCATGGACCGGACATTTTTGTGGTTTAGGCGGGATAATAACGACGACGGGATACTTGGGGATTGGCAGCAAACAGGTCTTGAGATTCTTGGGACCACGGGGAATTTCATATTTGAGATTCCCGGATTACAAGACGGCAATTACGAGTTTTACACGCAGGCCAAGGATATTGCCGGAAACTTTGAGGATGCGCCGTTGGGCACAACACCGGCCAAGGCCGGGGCGTTTTTTGATGCCTCGTCTCCCATCATTTTCAATATCCAAGTGCCCTTGATCGCTTCTAATTTCGCGCAAATCGTATGGACCACGGATGACCGGACAACGGCCTTGGTGGAATATTCAACAAACAGCGCTTTTCCTGCGGGTTTGACCAAAACCAAGACCGTCGGCGTTTCAACAAGAACGCACGGAGTCTTCATCGATTGCTCGGTCTTGTCTCCGGCTGTGATTTACTTCAGAATTACCGCGATCAACAAAACAGGGTTGATAACAACATCTCAAACCGGAAATTTCACGACACCGGCCAATGTGTTTATTCCCCAGGATATTTTTGGCGTGGTGGATGTGGCCAAGCCCATTGCCATTTCCGTCACCAATCCAGGCGTGACCATGGCCACGGTTACCATCAACGGTCAAACCGTTTTTCTTGTTTTAAGCACGTCATCGGCGGCCCAAGTGTTTGTGGATACCGGAACCGTGGCCCAGGGCGAGGAAAACGTCAATATCAGCTTGGATGGATTCGGGTTCAATCAAGGTGTATTGATCGACACGGCCCAGAGAAGCGCAAGGTTGGCGAGATTGTCCAGCAACTCAGGCGGAGGTTTCAGTGAAGCCATCGGACAATCGCAAATGGAAATCGCCATCGGGGAAATCGGGCCAGGGCCGGACTCTTCGATCAGCACAACAGGGTATTTGGCCTCAGGGGGCAATCGCCTTTATACCGGATATTTTGCGGGCATCGACCCGGTTTCGCCAAGCGCCATAACCGATCTTTTAGCCCAGCCTCAGGGCGAAGGAAGCGTCCGGCTTGCTTGGAGCGCTCCGGGGGATGACGCGGCTGTGGGCACGGTTATGAATTACGATATCCGTTTTGCGAGTTTTGCCCTTTCTGCGGAGAACTTTACCCAAGGCGTTAAAGCGGCCAATCCCCCATCGCCTATTGCTGCACCGGGGAATCAAGAATTTGAAATTTCAAATTTAAGCGATGGAGCCACGTATTTCTTTGCAATCAAAGCTTTTGACGAGCTGTTTAATGAATCCTTATCCAATATAGGGCGGGCGAGCCCGAACTTGCCCTGGCTTCTCAAGTTCCCGGCATTACGATCCACCACGTTTCCACTGTAACCGTCAATCCGGCCGTGGCCATTGCCACCAGCGCGGCAGCGGTCCAGGGGTTGATTTTGGTGAGCAATTTATTCGACATATTAAGCCCTGATCCCAGTCTACCCGGCGGCGCGACGCTCAACTTTCGCTATCAGGATTTAGGCAGCGAGGCCTTGGAGCAAGAATTAAGGGTGTATCGCTTTGATGCGGGGCTTTTCATGTGGGAGTTGGTGGCGGATATCGGGCCGGATACGGCCAATAATCTGTTCATTTTGCCTATAACGCATCTTTCTTTATACGCCGTGTTCCTTCAAGATGAAGTTGCCCCCATTACTTCTTTAGATTTATTGGAAGGCCGGAAATTCGTCTCATTGTCAGGCCAAGTCTTTATCTCCAGTAAAACAGCTCATATATTGTCGGCCCGCGATCCGCCTTTGGGCCGTTTAGCGGGATCAGGAGTTTTGGGCACAGAATTCAGAATCGACAGCACAGCCCTGCCCTTTAATCCCTATATCGCGGGCTCAAGCCTCAGTTTCCCCGCCGAAGGATTCCACAGCATTCAATTTAGAAGTTTTGACCTTGCCCATAACACGGAACCCATTAAAAGCGCGTCATTAGCCACGGATAATACTCCTCCGAGAGCCGTTCTTTTCTCACAACAGCCATTTATTTCTATTGACGGCGGCATTGCCGTACTGGCTCCTTTAGCCACCGTGCAGGTGATCATCAATGATCCTTTAAACAATTTGGCAGCGTCGGGAATCGATCTTACCGGTATTGCGTACAGCTTGGATGGCGGCTCGACCATTTCCGTTACTGGGCTTGAGTTCAGCATTGCTTTGGGCTCAGGGACGCATGTCTTGAATGTTTCAGTCAAGGACAATGTGGGCAATGAACTCAATCAGGTGTTTAAAGTTTTAATCGGAGACGTTTTGCCGCCTCAAAGCATGCTTATGATCGGGCCGCCCAAATTAGAGCCGGCGTCTGCTCAAGACCCGGTGTTTATTACGCAAAATTCATTTTTAACCTTGATCTCAACCGATGATTTTTCTTTAGCCGGAGATGCTTTGGGCCTGGGCGTCGCCTTCCAGAAAGTTTCCATGAACGCCGCGGGGCGATTTACTTTCAATAATCCCAATCCCGGCCAAGGCTCGGCCTTTATTTCCAGCTTCACTCTTTCCGGGGAAGCGGACGGGCTGTATGCTTTGGAATTTTTTGCCGAGGATGTAATCGGCAACAAGGAAACGGCTCAAACGACGACCGTGGCCGTGGATAACAGCCATCCCTTGACCTCGGTTCATATCTCAGGACCACAATTTAAGGCGATAGGGGATGTGCCGGGCGCCATCGGCGGGCCATTGTTTATCGCCACGCATAGTTTGATTTCCCTTGATGCCGTTGATCCTATCGTCAACGGCGCGGCTTCAGGGCTTAAAGAAACGAAATTTAACATCGATGCCGGGCCGTTTGAAGTATTTGCCTCAAGCTTTACTTTATCCGAAGGCAAAAGAACTTTGCTGATGGCGAGCAAAGACCGGCTGGATAATGAAGAACTCCTTAAAACCTTCGAGGTGTCGGTTGATCAAACGCCTCCTCAAACAACGGTTTCTTATGCGGGGCCCGCTGCTTTCCCCAACCATCCTTCCGATGCCCAGCCCTCGGACACGGATGCCTTTATCACCGGACAAACAGGGATTGTTCTATCAGCCCAGGACCCCGTGTCTCAGGAAGTTGCATCCGGGGTCAAAGAAATCAAATACAAAATAAACGGCGGAGAGTTTTTGGTTTATGCCGGCAGTTTCACCTTGCCCGCGCCAGGCGTTTATTTGATCGAGTATTTTGCCAAGGACCGGGTGGATCATGCAGAAGCGCCCCGCTTCCTTAAGGTGGCGGTGGATAATGCCGTGCCCGAGACAAGCCTGGCCGTGGGTCAACCGTCTTTCCAGGCTTTTAGCGAGACGCTGATCACACCTGAAACCCCCATCACACTTAGCGCCGTGGACCCCTTGGTCAACAACGCGGCTTCCGGCCTTAAAGAAATTCTTTTTAGTGTTGATCAAACTCCGCTTGCGGTTTATTCCTCCACCTTCACTTTAGCCCAAGGTACCCATACCGTAAGCTTCCTGGCCAAGGATCGCCTCGGCAATGCGGGGGTTATGCAAAAGAAAATTTTTCATGTCTCGGCTTTGCAGCAGCATGCTTTGGTAACCGGTCAAGGAGCCTCGGATTTAGACGGTAATGTTCGCATCGAAGGAAGCATCGCTTCCTCGGGCGCGTTTACCGCCAACGGCAACCCCGTCAGCGTTTCCAGCGTCATTGCATCCGCAATACGCCTTGTGGGCAATGCCACAATCGAGGGTGACGCTATTTTGACCGCAGGAACCACCGATCAAATAGAGCTGACCGGCAATGCGTCCATCAAAGGGTCGCGGCTGGTGAATCCAACTCTGGCCCCTCAGCCAAGCCCGATAGATTTGGCGGCGCTGCTGGCTAACGTAAGCCAATCCAATAGCAATCATCTGATTCCAAGCCAATATTTGGTCAATGGCTCCTTGATCATTAAGGACCAAACATTGACCCTGACCACGGGCCAATACCTTATCAACGGCTTGGAGGTCACGGGCAACGGGGAAATCAAAGTCCAAGGCCCCGTAGCTCTGTTCGTGCGCGGAGTCGTCACTTGGGAAGGCAATGCCCTCATCAACAAAACCGATAAAGCCTCAAACCTTCTTATATTTTCCGATTCCTCAGAGATATTTTTAGCCAAAGGCAATGTTGAGGCTGCAGTCTTTGTCTATGCACCCTTGTCCTCAGCAGAAATAGACGGCAATGTCCGCTTGGCCGGGCATGCTTATTTTGCCTCTGCCTCAATCAAAGGCAATCCCATTCTCTATGAAACCGATGGTCTATTGCCGCCTAAAGAGGGGAACAATCAAAACAATGCCGGCAACGATGATGAAGGCTCGAAGAAGACGGCAAGCCTGGCATCCGCGCCTTCGCAATTTGGCCCTGACCCTGCCTTTAAACTTGGGGAGATTTACGCCTTCCCCAATCCTGCGGTGTCCGGGCAAAGACCCACGCTTCATATCGAATCAGGCTTGGCGGATGGGGCCCAGATCAGGGTTTATGACATGGCCGGGGAGTTGGTCGCGGAATCGTCATTGTCCGGGCAGCCGGGCATTGTGGATAGAGGAACAGGGATCAAGTACGCCTATGAGCATACCCTGGATCGGCATTTGCCCACGGATGTTTATCTTTACGTTGTCACAACTCAGAAAGAAGGGCAGACATTGAAGAAAGCGGGCAGGTTCTCGGTGGTGAGGTAGTTTAAGGAGGTGATTAGCTGCTATGAGAGGGAAATTAAAATGGGTCTGGATTCCCGCCTTCGCGGGAATGACGATGGGGATTGCTGCGAGTCTATGGGCTGAGACTCAATCCGGGCTTTCCTTCCTTAAAATCGGAGTCGGGGCCCGGCCCATCGGCTTGGGAGGGGCTTACACGGCCATGGCCCATGATGCCACGGCTCTTTATTGGAATCCTGCGGGTTTAAGCTCGTTAAGCAAGAAAGAAATTTCCGCCATGCATTCCGAGTGGCTGTTAGGATCAAACTTCGATTTTCTGGGTATAGGATACCCGTCAAAAATCGGAACCTTGGGATTCGGGGTTTCCATGCTCAGCCAGCCTCAGCAAGAAGGCAGGGATGCCCAAGGCAGGAAAACATCTGATTTCTCAGCCAGGGACTCGGCGTTTTCCTTGGCTTTAGGCAGGCGCTTGTCTTTAGAGACCCGGCTTGGTTTGGGATTAAAACTCATTCAAAGCAGAATCGGCGCTTATCAAGGGCAGGGATTCGCCCTTGATCTGGGGGCCATGCGGCATCTTCAAGCAACCCCGCTTTCTTTCGGCTTGGCCGTTCAAAATTTGGGACCGGGGATTAAATTTATCGAAGAAAGAACGAAACTCCCTCTAACCCTGTCCTCAGGCTTGGGTTATCATGCCTTCGGCTCTTTTGTTTTGGCTGCTGATATCAAATACAGGGTTTATGACAAAAAAACAATCTGGGCCATGGGCACGGAGTACGGTCTAGGAGGTTCATTCGCGCTGAGGGCCGGCTACTCACTCACCGAAATCGGCGGTCGGAATTCCCTTTCCGGCCTGGGCGCGGGATTTGGCTTGAAGATTGCCCAATACCGACTGGACTATTCCATGACCCCGTTCGGGGAGCTAGGAGACACGCACCGGGTGAGTTTGGGCGCGAGATGGTGATGCTCTGATCCTTAAGACAATTGACTTTAGTCAAGTATGTAAATTGACCGTAGTCATTTTGTAGAAACCCCTGACCTGGCATACTCTTTACGTTAAATAAATCAACGGGAGAATCTCCGGCCGGGAGCCGGGAAGGAGGAGAGATGACAAAGGTTGGAATGATCCTGGGACTTTTCCTGGGGTTGGTTGCTATGAGCGTTTGGAGCATGCCGACGACGTCCACGCAATACGATCCGTGCGTGTACCCGCGCTGCTACCGGTAACTTTCGAAAATTAAGATTACCGCGCCCCGCCCCTGAATTCTGATCCATAAGGCATTCGTGGGCGGGGCTTTAAGTTTTTATAATCATCCCATGGCTGCAACAAAGAAACCCGCCGCAAACCCCAACCCCCGCCTGGGCATCATCGGTCCCAGGGGCTTGGTGGGGGAAGAGCTCCTGGCCCTGCTCGCCAAGAAACGCTGGGCCACGGACCTGACGCTGATTTCCACCGATCCCAAGGGAACCGGCCGGGTCAGATTCCGCAACGGATCGCTGCCGGTGCGCGGCTTCAGCGACTTCCTTAATAATAAGCGCCGGGAATTCGACTGCTTGATCAGCCTGGCTGAAACGGATTGGTCGCGCGGCCATCTGAAAAAATTCTTCGGAACAAGCGCGGTTATCATTGATGAATCCGCCGCCTTCCGCTTAAATCCCGACGTTCCGCTCATCGTCCCGGAAATCAACGGCAACAACATCAAAGGCAACCCGCCCAAATTAATCGCCAGCCCCAACTGCACCACCGTGGTTCTGGTCATGGCCCTGGCGCCCCTGGCCAAATATGGGCTGCGGCGCGTTGTCGCGGCCAGCTACCAGGCGGCTTCAGGAGCCGGCCGCCGCGCCAGAGACGGTTTCTTGCAGGAAGCCAAAACCATGGGCAACGGTAGAATCAAAACCTCCGGATTTTTTCCAAGGCCTTTAGCCGGCAATGTCATCCCCCAGATCGGCTCCTTCACGGAATCGGGCTTCACGGAAGAAGAGGACAAGGTGATTGCGGAAACCAGAAAAATCCTGGGTTTGGCCGACTTGCCCCTGTCCGCGACTTGCGTGCGCGTTCCCGTTCTTCGCGGCCACTCCCTGGCGGTCTGGGCCGAGTTGGAAAAGCCCCTGCCTCAGGGCGCTTTAACCGATTGTTACAACGGCTTTCCCGGCGTCGCGGTCAGCGGCTCTTACCCCACGCCGGTTGAAACCGCCGGGCAATTGGGGGTTGCCGTGGGCCGCCTGCGCCGCGATCCCGTATGGCCCAACGGCCTGTCCCTTTGGTGCTCGGGCGACAATCTTTTAAAAGGCGCGGCGGAAAACGTTTTGGGCATTGCCGATCTGTTCCTGAACCCGGCCCAAGCGCCCGCCTGACACCCATGGCCATCTACAACAATATCCTTGAAGCCGTGGGCCGCACCCCGCTGGTCAAAATCAACCGCATGGCTGCGCGCTTTAAAAATTCCATCTACGTCAAATGCGATTTCTTAAACCCCGGCGGCTCGGTCAAAGACCGCATCGCCATGACCATGATCGAAGCGGCCGAACGGGAAGGCAAGCTCAAGCCGGGCGCTACGATTATCGAAGGAACCAGCGGCAACACCGGATTCGGTTTGGCCTTGGTCGGGGCCGTGCGCGGGTACAAAATGATTTTCACGATCACGGACAAGCAATCCCGGGAAAAAATCAACATGATGCGCGCCTTGGGCGCCGAAGTCATCGTCTGCCCCACGGCCGTTGCTCCGGAGGATCCTCGCAGTTACTACTCCGTGGCCAAAAAACTCGCCCAGGAAATCCCAGGCGCCTTTTATCCCAATCAATACGAAAACCCGGCCAATCCCCAAGCCCATCTCGAAACCACGGGCCCGGAAATCTGGGACGATTCCAACGGCCGGATCACGCATTTTGTCTGCGGCATGGGCACCGGCGGCACGATTTCCGGGGTCGGCAAATACCTGAAAAAAAAGAACCCAAAAGTCAAAATCATCGGCGTGGACGCGGTGGGCAGCCTATACCTGGAATATTTCAAAACCGGACGCATGGGCGCGGCCCATCCTTACGTGGTCGAGGGCATCGGGGAAGACATCATGCCCGGAACCATGGACTTTAAAATCGTCGACGACGTGATCCAAGTGACGGATAAAGACTGCTTTGTCACGGCCCGGCGCCTGGCCCGCGAGGAGGGAATTTTCACCGGCGGCTCCGGCGGGGGCGCGGTCTGGGCCGCCATGCACTTATCCAAAACATTGACGGAGAAAGATTTTGTCGCGGCTTTTTTGCCGGACACGGGCATGCGCTATCTGTCCAAAATTTTCAACGACGACTGGATGCGGGAAAACCGCTATTGGACGTCGGAAAACATCATCACCGCCGGCGAAATCCTGCGGCGCAAAAAATTCGAGGAAATGGTGTTCGCCGAACCCAAAGAAAGCGCGATCGCCGTATGGAAACGAATGAGCCAGAAGGATATTTCTCAATTACCCGTCATCGAAGGGGGCCAGATTATCGGCTCAGTATCCGATGACAGCCTGACCAAACTGGCCATGAACGGCAAAGATTTAAAATCCGTCGTTATCCGCGAGGTGATGGGGCCGCCCCTGCCCGTGGTGACCGAGGGGACGTTCGTGGATGAGCTCTACAAAGTCCTCACCACCAGCACGCCGGCGGTTTTGGTGAAAACCAATAACGGCAAATCCGGCGTCATCACTAAATACGACGTCATTCACGCGCTCTATCAGAATCTGGAAGGCGAGGGCTAAGCGCAGTGCCGCCAACAAAGACGAACCGCCGAGGCGGCGGTTCCCGGGAACAAAACCCCGCGACGCTGTGCGTGCACGCCGGAGCCCATCCCGATCCCTTGACCGGAGCGGTGATGGCCCCGGTTTATTTCACCTCCACCTACGCTCAGGAAGCGCCGGGCAAACACAAGGGCTACGAATACTCCCGCACCAAAAACCCGACACGGGACCGCTTGGAGCAGGCACTCGCCGCCCTCGAAGGAGCCAAAGAAGCTGCGGCCTTTGCCAGCGGTTTGGCGGCTGAAGACGCTGTTTTCCGGCTTTTGCGCCCGGGCGATCATATCGTGGTCTGCCGCGATCTCTACGGCGGCACATTTCGGCTCATGCGCCGGGTTTGGGAAAACTACGGGCTCAAGTTTCAATTTGTCGACACCACGAATACTAAAACAGCCCTGGCCGCGATCACCCCGAAAACGCGCATGCTCTGGATTGAAACGCCCTCAAATCCGCTGCTGTCCATCACGGATATAGCGGCCGTAACCGAAGGCGCCAAAAAACGCGTCCCCAACATCCTCGTTTGCGTCGACAACACCTTTGCCACGCCCATTCTGCAGAAGCCTTTAAAACACGGCGCTGATATCGTTATTCACTCTACGACCAAATACATCGGCGGCCACTCGGACATTATCGGCGGGGCGGTGATGACGGCCCGGCCGGAGATCAGCCAGGAAATCCGTTTTCTTCAAAACGCGGCCGGCGCTGTGCCCGGGCCCATGGATTGCTTCCTGGTTTTGCGCGGCATCAAAACCTTGGCCCTGCGCATGAACAAACACTGCGCCAATGCCGCGGCCGTCGCTCAATGTCTGAGCCGTCACAACAACGTGCGCCGGGTCGATTACCCCGGGCTTCCCGCTCACCCGAATCATCTCATCGCCAACAAACAAATGTCCGGATTCGGCGGCATGGTCAGCTTTGATATCCAGGGCGATGCCCGGCGCGCGCAGCGTTTTTTTGCGGCCTTGAAACTCATCACGGTCGGAGAGTCTTTAGGCGGCGTCGAATCTTTGGCCTGCTACCCCTGGGTCATGACGCATGCCTCCATTCCGGAAGAACAACGCCGCAAAGCCGGGGTCACGGAAACCCTGATCCGCCTGTCCGTGGGCATCGAAGACCCGGACGATCTCATCGAAGACCTGGAACAGGCCCTGCGCGCCTCCCGATAAAAACAAAAAAAATGATAAAATGCTTGCTGCTATGAAAACCGTTTTTCCCGACGTCGGCAAATTAAGCGCAACCCGCGTTTGGCATCTGTTGGACGCCAAAGACAAGGTGCTCGGCCGCTTAGCCAGCAAAGCCGCGGTGCTGTTGATGGGCAAACACAAGCCCACCTGGAGCCCGCATTTGGATTGCGGCGATTTTGTGGTGGTCACCAATGCGGCTCAAATCCGCTTAACCGGCAAAAAAATCCTTCAAAAGCAGTATTTCAGTCATTCCGGGTATCCGGACGGCATGAAAATCACCCCCGTCAAAAAACTTTTATCCGACCATCCCGAGCGCGTGATGGAATTTGCGGTCAAACGCATGCTCCCCAAAACCTCGCTCGGCCGCCTGATGATGAGGCGCCTTAAGATCTACGCAGGAGACAAACATCCCCATGGAAACCACAAACCCCAAAACAACAACTAACGACACTCTGCTGACGGTGGGCAAGCGCAAAACGTCCATTGCCAAGGTCTGGCTCACGCCCAAAGGCGAAGGCCAATTCATGATCAACGGCAAAACCATGGAAGGCTATTTCCAAAATCATCCCTGGCAGAAAGCGTCGGCGGTCAAACCCTTGGTCGTGGCCAAGATGGACAAAGCCGATGTGCAAGCCAGAGTCGTGGGCGGCGGCGTCACCGGCCAGGCGGACGCCATCCGTTTGGGCATCGCCCGCGCCATCGCCAAGATTGACCCGAAATTAAGAAAACTCATGCGTGATCAGGGTCTGCTGACCCGCGATTCCAGAATCGTCGAACGTAAAAAACCCGGCCAACCCAAGGCCAGGAAGCGCTTCCAGTTCTCCAAGCGCTGATACGGCGCTCAGCGTCCGTGTCTCCGGTTAAACCGTCAAAAGCGCTCTCCAACCTACCCCCTTATCTATTCGTTCATTTGCTGGAGCTTAAGCGCCAGGCAAAAGAGTTGGGCCGGGACATCATTGATCTGGGCATGGGCAATCCGGATATTCCCACCCCGCCTCATATCGTTGAAGCCCTCGCCCAGGCGGTTCGCGATCCGTCCACGCACCGCTACCCCATCGGCCGGGGAACTCCTGAATTTTTATCCGCGGCCGCGGCTTATTACAAAAAACGCTTCAATGCCGTCGTCGACCCTTCGACCGAAGCCGTGGCGTTGGTCGGCTCCAAAGAAGGGATTGGTCATACGTTCATGGCTTTGGCTGATCCCGGCGACACCGTGATTGTGCCAACCCCCGCTTATCCCGCGCATGTCAACGCCCCGTACATTTCCCGGACAAAACCTTATTGGGCGGTGTTGAGTGAAGACAATGGTTACCTGATGGATTTCGGAAAAATCCCGGCTTCTGTGCTGCGTAAAGCGCGGCTCATGGTTTTAAATTACCCCAACAACCCAACCGGCGCCGTTGTCGAGAACAAATCTTATTTGAAAGACGCCTTGAAGCTCGCCGCCAAATACGGCTTCCTCATCCTCTACGACAATCCTTACAGCGATATTTGTTTCGACGGTTACCGCGCGCCGTCCATTCTGGAATTATCAGGCGCTAAAAAATATGCCGTGGAATTTAACTCCCTGTCGAAAACCTATTCCATGGCCGGCTGGCGCATCGGCTATGCCCTGGGCAATGCCCAGGCGATCGGATACCTGGCCAAATTCAAAGGGTTCATCGATTATGGGGTGCCCACGTTCATTCAACGCGCCGCGATCGCGGCTCTGGAAAACGGGGGGGAAGAAGAAACAGCCAAAATTTACGAGCGCCGGCGCAATGCCTTCCTGCGGGCCGCCCGCGAAAACGCGGGCTGGGACATCCCAAAAGTCAAAGCCTCGATGTATTTATGGACGAAAATCCCGGCCTGGTCCAAGACAAAAAAATCATTCGATTTCGTCAAGAATTTGCTGCTTCAAACCGGGGTTTGCCTGTCACCGGGCACGGGCTTCGGCCAAGCCGGAGAAGGCTATGTCCGCATCTCTCTGGTGGAAAGCGAAGAGCGCCTAGCCGAAGCCGCGCGGCGCATCAGCTCTCTAAAAACCCTCCGGAATAAAGAAACCGCCGCGTCAGCGGTCTAAGCGCCCGACCCCCCCGCAGCTGTAAACGGGATTCCCCAAATCATCGACAAAATACTGGGGGCAAACCTCTTCACCGTCATCCGCCGCACCCTGATTCAAATGCTCTAACGCTCGTTCCGTCGCCGCGCTTGATTCCTCGATCATGCGCCGCCGCTCCTCTTCTTCGCGGCGGCGGCGCTCGGCAAACTCGCGCGCCCTGGCGGCTCTGACTTCCGGATCAGGATGGCACCGGTCCCGTCCCAACGTTCCAAAAAGAATCGAACATTCTTCCAATTTGAACTCCGATAAACCCATAGTTTCCATCGCCTGATCATCGGCCTCCTGCTCATGCGTATTACAGAGCTCTACGAATTCGTCGGTTTCACTGAAACGCCGCACCGCTTCTTTTGAGCCGCCGAGACGAGACACGCCCCCGCGGCGCCTGATCCAGCGCATTGTTGCCGCCAGCATTTTGTCGAAATGCTCCTTGTTGATATGCCCCAACTCATGCGCGATCACGCAAGCCGCCTGATCAACATTCCCGGCGACTTCATAAAAAGCCTCGGCCACGTGCACCTCCGGAAAAAACCGGCAGGTTCCATCTAATGTCCCGCATCCCTCCTCGGCCGCCATCGCCGCGGCCGCGGAATTCTTAACGGCCCTTTGCCCGTGCAAATATTTGATCTGGGCGATCGTAAATGCAGGGAGCCGGTCATAAAGCTTCTCAGGGATACAAGCCCGGGCATCGGGGGTTTCCGGCGGCCAAGCGCAAACCCCGCATTCATTAATTACTTCCCCGGCGACCTGAGACGGCCCTCCGTAAACCTCGGCGCAAAAATCCTCCATGGTCGCCATTTCCAAAGCCCAAAGAAACGGGCCTGATAATAAAATCAAAAGAAAAACGCTTGTTTTCATCGTTATTTATAGGATACCCCCATTTTCCCCGGGCCTCCAGGTCAGCCTCAACGATAATTTCAATAATAGATTGATGCCCAAAACGCCGAATACCGCCAACGGCCGGTTCCGCTTCACCGAACATACCTCGGAAATCGGGATTGAGATTGAAGCCCCTGATCTCAACGCGTTCTTTCAAACGGCAGGGTACGGCCTGATCAAGCTCGTCCTGCCTCAAACGCCGCAAGGCGGCCGGGTGGCCGAAAAAACAGCGGCGCTCCGGGCCGAAACAACGGAAGAGCTTCTGGTGGCTTGGCTCAATGAAGTTGTTTTTTGGATTCAAACCCAACGCTTTGTTGCGCAAAATTTCGACTTAAGCGCCGATCAAAACGGAACCGCGCTGGCGGTTCGCGCCAAAGGCAAAAGCTTCGACCGCCTGCCCCTGGTCCTTGAAGTGAAAGCAGCCACTTATCAACGATTAAAAATCATACGGTCAAAAAACACGGTCAAAACTACGGTAATCCTGGACATATAATAAAAACATGCCCGGCCTCAAAAAAATCGACGAATTCCGCTGGGAGTTGCCCCGCCAAGGAGCCATGCGCGTGCCGGGAATCATCTACGCCTCGGAATCCATGCTGCCTAAAATCCTGACGGACAAAGCTTCGGAGCAAGTCGCTAATGTCGCGACCTTGCCCGGAATCGTCGGACAATCGCTGGCCATGCCGGATGTTCATTGGGGCTACGGTTTCCCGGTCGGGGGCGTCGCGGCCACGGACTTAAAAGAAGGCGTCATTTCACCCGGCGGCATCGGTTTTGATATTTCCTGCGGCGTCCGCCTCTTGCGTTCCGAGTTGAACGTGGATGAGGTCCGGCCGAAACTTGAACCCCTGATGGACGCACTTTTTCACGCCGTGCCCAGCGGCGTGGGCTCAACCGGAAAAATCAAATTGAAGGACAAGGAGATGCGCCGGGTCCTGGAACACGGCGCAGTCTGGGCCATCGAGCAAGGATACGGCTGGCCAGAAGATCAGGACACCATTGAAGACAACGGCCGGCTGCCGGGCGCAGACCCCGGCATCGTGTCCGATCGCGCCATCGAGCGCGGCAGCGATCAATTGGGCACGCTAGGCAGCGGCAATCACTTTTTGGAAATTCAATGGATCGATGAAATTTATGATGACGCCGTCGCCCAGATTTTTGGGCTTTTTAAAAATCAAATCGTCATTTTGATCCATACGGGATCGCGCGGCTGCGGCTATCAAATCTGCGATGATTTTTTGAAAACCATGCAGCGCGCCGCTGAAAAATATCAAATCAAGCTCCCGGACAAGCAATTAGCCAGCGCGCCGCTGTCCTCCCCGGAAGGCAAGGATTATTTCGCGGCCATGTGCGCGGGCGCCAATTTCGCTCGCGCCAACCGCCAAACCATCACGCACTGGACCCGCGAAACCTTTGAAAAAATGTTCGGACGCACGGCCCGGGAATTAGGATTGAGCGTGCTTTACGATGTCTGCCACAATATCGGCAAAATCGAAGAGCATCAAATCAACGGGAAAAAAATCAAGGTTTGCGTGCACCGCAAAGGAGCCACGCGCGCTTTTCCCGCCGGGCACCCCGAGGTGCCGGAGAAATACCGCTCCGTGGGCCAGCCCGTGCTGTTGCCCGGCTCCATGGGAACGGCAAGCTATGTTTTAGTCGGCACCGAGCAGGCCATGGCGGAAACATTCGGCACCACGGCGCACGGCGCCGGGCGGGCCATGAGCCGGGTTCAAGCCGCCAAACGGATTCAAGGACGGCAATTGCAACAGGATTTAAAAGCGCAAGGCATTATCGTGCGCACCGATTCTTATAAAGGTTTGGCCGAAGAAGCGCCGTTCGCCTATAAAGACGTTTCCGAAGTCGTGGAGGTCTGCCACGGCGCCGGGCTTTCAAAAAAAGTCGCGCGAATGCGCCCGTTAGGCGTGGTCAAAGGCTGACATGGATATCTCTCTGTGGTGCGCCGGCGCTTATTCGACTCTGTTGACGGCTTTTTGCTTTACCAGCGCCACTCTGCCCTCGATCCCCAGCGCAGAACAAACCGCAACCAATACGCTGCTCTCCGGCATTGTCAGCGGGCAATACGCCGGGGAAGCCGTGGCTGATTCTCTCGAGAATATCCCGATCCTGAATTTACTTCCCTTGGAAGCCTTATCCCTGGAGGATGAATTCGCCCATATGATTCAAAAAGAAAGCGCGCGTTATGCCAGAAGCCTGGTTAATGAAGAACTCGGCCATCTTGGCCTGGGCCATTCGCTGGCTTTGCCCGGGCCAATGGCTCCACCGTCCCATCAACATTCACACGCGCGATCCGCAAAAAGCCAAAGACGGGTGCGCCTGTCCACGCGTATTTCCACCCGGCGCCTGGGCCTATCCCTGATTTTTCGCTTTTAAAACAACGGCCCATTCATCCGGCGACACGGGCTGAACCGACAAGCGGCCCCTTTTCAAAAGAACCATATTCTTCAAAGCCGGGATCCGCTTGATTTCTTCAAGCGTCAACGCTTCGGCGAATTTTTGGACGAAGGCGATGGCCACCTGAAACCAACGCGGATTTGCGGGCGCCGAACCGGGGTCATAACGCTCGTTCCGGGGGTCAAATTGCGTCGGGTCCGGCTCAGCGGTTCGAATAACCTTGGCGATGCCGGCGACGGCCTGCGGCCGGCAGCTCGAATGATAAAACAAAAGCAAATCGCCCTTGTTCATTTCCTTAAGGTAATTTCTCGCCTGATAATTGCGCACCCCGTCCCAAACGCCCGTTTGGTCGCGCGCCAAATCGTCGATGGAGTATTCGTCGGGCTCCGACTTGACCAGCCAATAACGCATCGCTTCTCATTTTCCGATAAAATACTGCGGCAATGAAATGGCTGTCCTTAGTCTGCGAAGACCGCCCCGCGCCCAAAGCGCTTGAAACCTGCATCCGACAAACAAGGGAAGCGGCCGGCGATTCTCCGGATTTGAGCCTTTTATTTGTGAACACGGCCGCGGAAGAGGAAACCGAGCGCCTTCTGGAAACGGCCAAAAAATTGCTCGCGCCAAAAACCCTGCTGGGCTGCTCAGCATCCGGCATCATCGGCGGCGGCCAGGAAATCGAGGATCGTCCGGCCGTGGGCTTGATCTGCGCCTGGCTGCCCGGCGTGCGGGTGTTCCCCTTCCGGCTCACTCAAAAAGATTTGCCGAGCCCGGATGATCCGCCTAAGGCCTGGTCCCAGCTCATCGGCGTCATGAACGACCGCGCCATGCGCGCCAATTTCATTCTTCTCTCCGATCCTTTTTCCATCAACCCGGAAACCTTAGCCCAGGGCCTTGATTACGCCTACCCCGGCTCCGTCAAAATCGGAGGATTGGCCAGCAGGGGCCGGCGGCCCGGAGAAAACGCGCTTTTCCTCGATCGCGAATCCCGGCCGGCGGGCGCGGTCGGCGTCGCCTTAACCGGCAATCTGGTGGTTGATCCCATCGTAGCCCAAGGCTGCCGCCCGGTTGGGCGGCCTTATAAAGTCACGCAATGCGAAGATAATGTCTTGGCCGAACTCGACGACCGGCGCATCCCTGAAATTTTTGAAGAGCTCTTCGCCTCTTTATCCGAAAAAGACCGCGAATTAGCCGGGCACTCCCTGTTTTTGGGGATTCTCAACAACCCGCTCAAAGCCATCAGCTCGGCCAAGGATTACCTGATCAGAAACCTGATCGGCTTTGATCCGGAGCGCGGGCTGTTGTCGGTCAGCGCCCTGCTCCGGCCCGGGCAAATCATCCAATTTCATATCCGGGATAAAGAAACATCCGCCAAAGATTTACAGCGCCATTTAGAAGAATATAAGAATAGAAATCCCGGAATCAAACCCGAAGGCGCGCTGTTATTCTCCTGCACCGGCCGGGGTCGCGGCCTTTACGGCCGCCCCAATCACGACAGCGAAATCTTCGCCGATAAAATGGGCCCTCTGGCGCTGGGAGGGTTCTTCGCCAACGGCGAAATCGGGCCCGTGGACAACGCCACCCATATCCACGGCTACACGTCCTGCTTCGGCCTATTCCGGCCGACGCATTAATTTAATCGGGACAGGATACGGCCGGTCAAACGGCCGGCCTGGGCGGAAAGGTCGCGGCTGTCGGCGGCGGCTTTAAACGCCCGGCCGATTAAACGGATTTCCCGGGCATAGCGCGTGCAATATCTGCAAATCAAATAATGCGCGCGCACCAAAAAACGCTTGAACCCCCTCAGAGTCTCAATTTCTCCGCTGGCAACCAAACGGGTCACTTCACGGCAGCTCGGCATGCCCAACATCAACCGTTCATTGTTCCTTCCAGGCACTCCCTCAATTTGTTTCTGGCCCGAAAAAGAAGCACCCCTAAATAAGTGGGGGAAATACCCAACATATTACAGATGTGCTCCGTGCTTTGACGCTCCCCTTCCTTCAAATAGAACGCGGCCCGCTCCTTGATGCCCAAACCCCCGGCGCAATCGTTGATCATCCGGCCCAATTCGCTGATCCGGGCCTCGTCTTCAGGCCCCTTGGGCGGACGCGTCCAATGGCCCCGGCTGTCAAACCGGCTGTCCACGATTTTTTCGATTTCATCGGTTGTTTCCTCGCGGCCTTGCCGCCGCCTCAATTCCAAAGCTTTATTGTAAAGAATCCCGAACAAATACGTTTTGACCTGAGAACGCCCCTCAAAACGCTCCAGCGCGCTCAAAAAAGCGACAAATGTGTCTTGAACCAACTCCTCGGCTTCACTCGGAGGGAACCCCAAACCCAAAGCTCCGGCCAATAACGCCGGCGTATGCATCTCCACCAAACGGCTCAAGGCCTCGGGCCTACGGCTTTTAATATCCTCGAAACTGGGCTCCGTTATTTTGGGCATCATAAAATGAAGTGTAATATTCTACCCATTGAACGCACATATTACTGCGCACTCATTGGATGTCTATGAATTTGATTTCTATTTTTGGGATTTCCGGCGCCATCATCCTGGCCTTTGCCAACGGCGCCAATGATATTTCAAAATCAGTCGCCACCTTAGTGGGCAGCGGGGAGTCGGATTACAAAAAAGCGGTGCTTCTTGTGTCTTTGGCCGCTGCTGCAGGCGCGACTATAGCCTCCGGTTGGGCCGTTAAAATGACTTTGCTGTTCACCAAAGGCATGCTCTCTCCTCAAGTAGCGGTCAATCAGCTCTTCGCCTTGGCGGTTCTAGGCGGCGCCATCGGTTGGGTTTTATTCGCCTCAAAAACCGGCCTTCCCGTGTCCACAACGCATTCGATCGTGGGTTCTGTGGTTCTCACCGGCCTTTATGCCTTCGGCTTCGACAACGTGTTGTGGGCCGGCGTCACCAAAAAAATAGTCTTGCCCTTGTTGATCTCGCCCATCGCCGCATTCGGCCTGGGCGTGGTGATTTTTCGCTTTCTTTATTGGCTTTGCGAACGGCAATACTGCATCAATTGTCATTGGGCCCATTGGATGAGCGCCATCTCGTCAGGATTTGCCCGGGGTTTAAACGACACCCCGAAAATTGCGGCCTTAGGGATGGTTTTTTATCATGTGATCGATCCCAATGTTCACATTGCGCCCAAATGGTTCTTCTTGATCCTGGCCTTGGCTAATGCCGCGGGCAGCGTCATCATGGGACTTAAAGTAACCGAAACCCTGGCGCATCAAGTGACGCGCATGAATCATTTGGAGGGATTCGCCGCCAATCTGGCCACATCCGCGATGGTCATGGCCACGGCCGTCAAGGGTTTTCCGGTTTCAACCACGCATGTCTCGGGCTCCGCCATCATGGGCATGGGCCTGCAAAAAGGCGGCCTCAACTGGAAAACAGCCGGGGGAATTGTCGCGGCTTGGCTCGTTACCGTGCCCATAGCAGGCGCCATCGGCGTCGGGTGCTATTGGCTGTTAAACAAAATCGTATAGAGGAGGGTTATGTCGCTGCAAATTCCGGAACTCAAAGACTCGCTTGTCCTTCACCGCAGCCGCCTTGATTCGTTCGAGCGCGAGGGGATTCATTTTTTCATCGACGGCGGAGCGCCCAATTGGATAGCGGTCGATCAACGCGGCGCCCGGCTGCTCGAGTGGGTCGACGGCCGCAAAACCCTTGGGGAAATTTTCCGGCTCTATAACGAACAATTCGTCTCGGACGCGGCTAAAGCCTGGCGCGATCTTCATGTGTTTGTTCGCCAGGCCATGGCCAAGGGCATGCTCCACGCCGCCGCCCAAACCGCGCCGCCTTATCCGGGGCGCGGCGAAGCGCTTGAACCGAAAACGCTCAACGAACTCTGGATTCATTTGCTGCAAACCTGCAACCTGGCCTGTAGCCATTGCCTGGTGTCCTCAGGTCCCGGCGGCGAGAAGGGGCTCGGCCGCGATTTTTATTTGGGCCTGATCGACCAAGGCTTTGATCTGGGCGTTCGGCGCTTCTACTTTACGGGCGGCGAACCCTTTATCCGGGAGGATATTTTCGATTTAATCCGCTATACCACCGAGGACAAAAAAGCGCAGCTGATGGTGTTGACCAACGCCACGCTGTTTTCTGGGCCTAGGCTCGAGGCGCTCAAAACCCTCGACCGCGAACGCCTGAATTTCCAAGTGAGCTTAGACGGCTGCCGCCCGGAAACGAACGATCCCATTCGCGGAGCCGGCGTCTTCGCCAAAGCCTCGGCCGGCTTAAAAACATTAAACGAACTCGGGTTTGCAACATCGCTGACCGCGGCCGTCACCAAATCCAATGTCCGCGACCTTGAACAATTGCCCAAGCTCGCCAAGGAGCTCGGCGCCAAGTCCGTGCATTTGATGTGGCTGCACAAACGCGGGCGCATTCTGGAAACCGACGGGTCCGCGGCTTTCCCTACGCATGCCGAACTCGCGCACTTAGCGCGCACCGTCAAAGCCGCATCCAAAGAATTGGGCGTTATTGTCGACAATGCCGAGTCCTTTGCCCTGCGCGTCAACGGACTGCCGGGCGTCAAATACGACTTGGGCAATTGCTGCTGGGAAAGCCTCTGCGTGTATATGGACGGCAAAGTTTATCCCTCGGCGGCCATGGCCGGTTATCCGGCCTTAGCCTTAGGCGACGCCGAAAAAGAACCGCTTCGAAAAATTTGGATGGAGAGCCCCGTCGCCCGCGCGTTTCGCAACGCCACGGTCGGACAGAAAAAATCACTCAGCGGCCATCCCTTCCGCTTCCTGACCGGAGGCGGGGATATCGAACACAGTTATTTCTTTGACCAAGCCGGGGTACCCGCGAAGCGGGTCGGCGCGGAAATGGTTGGAGCTCGGCAGAGCGGAAACGACAGCGCCAACGGACATGAAGGCAGCCTGATGGGTGAAGACCCCTACCATGAACTCTATGTGGAGTTGATGAAAGACGCGATGTTTGACCTGGCCTCAACGAAAAAAGCCGCGCTCAATTTAAAATCAGGATTCAATCCTCCCGTCATTTACCATGCCATGGGCGAGGGTCAAATCGCCTCCAGCCAAGACGCCGCGCTCTGGCTTGATCCCGACGGCGCCGCCGTGAAGGTCAAGCTCACGCATTCCAATTGCGTGCTGTCCTTCGACGTGGAAAAGCCTTACAAAATCATTCAAAACTTCTACGGCAAAGCAGCCCTCGCCCCGCAGAAAGAGCTCTGCTGTCCGGTCAAGTACGACGAGAGCGAAGTCGGGCATATCCCCAGAGAGGTTCTCGATCGTTTTTACGGCTGCGGCTCGCCGGTCACCCAGGCCGGGCTCAAGGCCGGTGAAACCATGCTGGATTTGGGCTCGGGCGCGGGCATCGACTGCTTCATCGCCGCCAAAAAAGTCGGGCCCACGGGCCGCGTCATCGGCGTGGACATGACCCAGGAAATGCTCACCGTGGCCCGGCAATGCAAAAACGACGTGGCCGCTGTCTTAGGATACGACGTCGTGGAATTTCGCGACGGCTATCTGGAAAATATCCCGGCTGAGACCGCGAGCGTGGACCTGGTCACGTCTAATTGCGTGATCAATCTCTCGCCGGACAAAAATAAAGTCTTCGCCGAAATCTGGCGCGTTCTAAAGGATACGGGCCGCATGGTTGTCGCGGATATTGTCGCCGACCGGCCGGTGCCTTTAGCCTTGGCCGCGCATCAAGACCTATGGGGGGAATGCATTTCCGGCTCGCTTTCTGAGGAGGAATTTTTGACTGCGCTGGAGCGAGCGGGTTTTTACGGCATCCGAATCCTCAAAAAAACGTTCTGGAAAGAAGTGAAGGCCTATCAATTCCATTCGCTCACGGTGCAAGCTTTCAAATTCGAAAAAAAAGCCGGCTGCCGGTTTATGGGGCAGCAAGCCGTGTACCTGGGCCCTTATAAAGCGGCCATGGATGAAGAAGGGCATTTGTTCCCCAGAGGAGAATCCATCGAAATCTGCACGGACACCGCGGCCAAGCTGCGCTCCGGCGCTTACGCCGGACAGTTTTTGGTGTATGAGTCCGACGGCTCACAAGCGCCGGCAGCCTTGCCCATGGCCGTTGCCGCGAATGACGGTTGTTGCGAAGGCGGGGCATGCTGCTAAGCGTCATTGTCCCGACTTTTAACGAAGCCGAGATCTTGCCCGGACTTTTAGCGCATTTGCGCGCCACCGCAACATCAGCCGTTGAAATCATCGTGGCCGATGGTCAAAGCAAGGATTCCACGCTTGACGCCGCCCAATTCCTGGCCGACAGAACCGTCTCCGCTCAACGCCCGCGCGCCCGGCAAATGCATGAAGGCGCGCTCGCGGCCAAAGGCGATCTCTTTCTTTTTCTGCATGCGGACACTTTATTGCCCGATGATTGGCAAAACATTCTCCTTGAGGCTTGGTCCAACGGCCATCATCACTCAGCCACGGCCTTCGAGATCGGGTTCGACGCGCAAGGCTGGCCGTATCGCCTCATCGAGGCTGCGGCGCGCTGGCGCCGGAGCCTGACCGGCGTTCCGCACGGGGACCAGGCCATTGCCGTCAGCCGTGAACATTATTTCGAGGCCGGAGGATTCCCGGAGATGCCGCTGATGGAAGAATACGCGCTGGTCGGCAAACTCAAACATCTCGGGCCCGTGCACGTTCTGCCCCAACAAGTCCGCACCTCCAAACGCCGCCATGAAAAAAACGGCCCCCTTCTCAATGGCCTGAAAAACAACGCCATCATCGCCTGTTATTATCTGGGACTGCCGCCCGAACTTTTAGCCAAAATATACCGATGAACAAAATCGTTATTTTCGTCAAAGCCCCGGTGCCCGGACAGGTCAAAACACGGCTTTGTCCGCCCTTGTCAAACCGGGAAGCGGCCGCTTTGTATAAAGCCCTGGCCAAAGACGCTTTGTCCGCGGCCCGCTCCGTGCCCTTAACCCAAGTTGATGTGGCCTATGATCCTTGGCCGCCGCATATTGAACCCGTATGGATGAGCGATGACCGGCCGGATTTTTTCCCTCAACAGGGCTCCGATTTAGGCGAACGCCTCTCCCATGCCGCGCAGCACGCGTTTTCTTCGGGCGCCTCAAAAGTCGTGATCATCGGCTCGGACTCGCCTCGCCTCAGCGCCGATCATTTGACGCACGCCTTCGAACTGTTGGACCGGCATGACATTGTTCTAGGCCCGGCTCATGACGGCGGCTACTATTTAATCGGCCTTTGCCGTCCGGTCCCGGAGGTTTTTGAAAACATCCCCTGGTCCACGCCCCGGGTTTTTGAAGAAACCCTCTCGCGCCTGCGTTTCTTGAACCTCGAGCCCGGGCTTTTAAACAAACTCGGCGACATCGACACAGCCGAGGATTTAAAGCGCCTCTTGGATTTCGCGCGCCATCATAACGGCGGCCTGATTCATACGCGGCCGATACTCGAGGCTTTGGGCAAAGGAAGCCTAAAACTCTGGGGCGCGCCCATCGCTTTGCTCTTGGCCGTGTTTCTGGCCGCTCAAGCAATATTCGCGTTGACACCGCTCGGCCGCACCCTGTCGATCGATTCATTTTCCGGGGCAACGGAGCCCGACGGTCTCCCTAAAAACTGGAAGCCCCTCGTATTTAAAAAAATACCGCGCCGCACCGCGTACTCGCTTGTCGAAGAAAACGGCGATTACTTCGTCATGGCTCAAAGCTCGTTCTCAGCCTCGGCCATTCTAAAGGAAGTTCAAGCCAGCCCCAAGGATTACCCCATGTTGCGCTGGCGCTGGAAAATCGAGCGCGTCCTGGAGAAAGCCGATGCCCGCAAAAAAAGCGGTGACGATTATGCGGCGCGGATTTACGTGGCTTTTCGCTACGACCCCAAAAACGCCTCCGCCTGGCAGCGGGCCAAATATGGCGTCGCTAAATCCCTGTACGGCCATTACCCGCCCCACGCCGCCTTAAATTATATCTGGGACAATAAACTTCCCATCGGCGCGGCCGTGGATAATCCTTACACGAACCGGACAAAAATGATCGCCGTGGAAAGCGGTCCGGAGAATGTGGGAAAATGGCGAACCGAAGAACGCAATATTTACGATGATTACAAACGGCTTTTCGGAGAGGATCCTCCGGATATCGCTTTTATCGCTCTGATGACGGACACGGACAATACCGGAGAAACGGCCAGCGCCTATTTCGACGATATTTCGTTGGCCGCGCCGGATAACGCCCACGAAAAACAAAAGGAGATCCCATGAACAAAAAACCAGCCGCCCTGATCGTTTCGATGATTTTGACCACGGGTTTCGCCGTCGCGGAACACCCCACGGAACACCCGACCGGCCAAACGCATGAGCACCCGGCAAGCCACGAAAGCCATGAACATCCGGAGGGGCACGAGCACCCGGCCGGATCAACCGGCTGGAAAAAACAGATGTACGGGGAATACAACGACTTCGTCAAAACGCATGTCAAAACCAAATCCGCCAAAGGCTCCTTCAAAATCAAAGACGCCAAACTCAACAAGGAATGGCGGCTTAAGCTGGTGCGCATCCATACGAACAAAATCGTCCATTTAGGCGGCGATTCGTTTTTCGCTTGCGCGGATTTCAAGTCCGCGCTCAAAGGCGACAAAAACACCGTGGACCTGGACTTTTACGCCACGAAAACAGAGAGCGGCTGGATCATGGATAAAGTCGTCATTCACAAAGTCAACGGCAAGCCACGCTTCACCTACAACAGCAACAACAAAATGGTCCCGCTTCAAGAGAAAAAATGAACAAACGCCATGGATACGTTGAAGCCGACGGAAAACCCCGGGGCAAAATCGAACGCCGCCTGATTTTTCGCTCGCTCTGATGTTTCTTGGGCTTGAAACCGGCGCCTGGCGGCTGATTTTCTCCGTCGGCGGGCTGATCGGTTTCGGCTGTTGGGAACAACTCCGGCCCTTCCGTAAACTCGTCGTGCCCGCGCCCAAACATTACTTAACGAATCTGCTTCTAGGCGGCTTTAATGTCTTGGTTTTAAACATCGGCGTTTCCAGCATGATCGTGGCGTATTTCGATTACCTGGGCAGCCGCAAGATCGGCCTGCTCAACGCCTCAAATCTGCCGCCCTGGGCCAATATCGCGCTGTCATTCGTTTTTCTTGATTTCATCACTTACCTTTGGCATCGCTCCTATCATGAAATCCCGCTCATGTGGCGCCTGCACAAAGTGCATCACAGCGATTTAGATCTAGACGTCACCAGCGCGTCCCGCTTTCACTTGGGCGAAATTCTGCTTTCTTCAACCTTTAAAATGTTCATCGGTTTTATTTGGGGGCCGAGCGCGATCGCCATAGCGATTCACGAAGCCGGGCTACTTTTGGCCGCGCAGTTCCAGCACGCCAACATCCACATCCCGGAACCTTGGGAAACGCGTCTGCGCCGGGTATTCGTGACGCCGGACATGCACCGCATCCATCACTCGAATATCCCCGGCGAGACGAATTCCAACTACTCCAATCTTTTTTCTTTCTGGGACAGGCTCCTCGGCACTTATCTCTGGCGCGGCGATCAGAAAAATATCGCGATCGGTTTGAAGGAATACCCGCGCCCGCAAGATATCACCTTGCCCAAACTTCTCGCCATGCCCTTTATCCGGTCCTTGGCCGCCCAATGAACGCGCGCGCGGGAAAATTTGCGGCGCTGATTGCGGGCCTTCTGGCGATTGCGCTCTTGGCGCGATTCAGCCCCCTGGCCCCTTACCTCAACAAAGACTCCCTGCTCGCTTTTATCCGCATACTCAGAAATGTCTGGTGGGGACCTATCGCCTTCATCGCGGCCTATGCCTGCACCAGCGCCGTGGGTTTGCCTGCCATCCCTTTTGTTTTGGGGGGAGGCGCGGTTTTCGGAACGCTGTGGGGCACCATTTACAACGCGATTTCCGCCAATATCGGCGCCTCTTTGGCCTTTTTGGTCGCCCGGTTCATGGGCCGGGATTTTGTGGCTTCTCTTTTAAAAGATGGCAAACTGGCGGCTTTAGACGCCAAAGCCGCTCAACACGGCTTCCAAACGATACTGACGCTCAGGCTCCTGCCTTTTGTTCCCTTCAACGGCTTGAATTTCGCGGCCGGTATTTCCAAAATTCGCTATCGGGACTTTGCCCTGGGCTCGCTGGCAGGCATGCTGCCGGGAACCTTTATCTACACCTATTTTGCGGACTCCATTTTATCCGGAACAACGGGCGTCAACGGTAAAGCCTTCGTGCATTTATTCCTGGCCGCCATGCTCATGGTTTTTCTTTCCATGACGCCGAAAATTTTCAAAAAATGGCTGCCCGCCAACCGTAAAAAGAATCCTTTCTAACGAAGCAATTCCCGCCTGGCCGTATCCAGGCGTTCATTCCTTATTTTCTCCGCGTAATTGGTCAAACCCATGGATTCAAGCCAAACAACATACGGTTCATACTCAGCTTTTGTCTCCGCCAGCTCGATCACTCCGTTAATCACATCCTCACTGGCTTCATTCGCAGCCCGGGCTTGGGCCCGGTTCAAATGCCCGCCCACGTTTCGATGTCCCTTGCCCCCGGGACCGGGTTCCCTGCGTTCACGCAATAAATAATCGGCCACGGCCGGAATCCCGTTTTCCGATCCCATGTCATTGCGGCAAGCGCGCGGACGGCCGCTCTCATTGTCGGCTACGCACACTTTTAAAAATTCAATCATGTTGCGGGCCGTGAAATCCTGAATATTCTGCGCTTCATAACGCGCATGAGCCACGGCCTCCATAAAATCAAGCGCCATCCGCGCCTGCCCAACGGATGTCGTGGCGCGGACCCGGTCCCCGCCGAAACGCGCGGCCCGCAAGCAAACGGTCACAGAGGTTCCGTCCCGGTCGCCCAACAATTCCAAAATCCGGCCATGCGCCTCGCTCGCCGGATCCAAATTTTCCGTACGCAGAAGACCCTCTAATTCCCGGTCGTTTCTTGATGTTGCGGATGATTTCTTTTTCCCGCCGCCAGCTTTCCCGCCCTCAGCGTGAACCCCCACGCAAAACATCAACCCCAATAAAAATAAAAACAGAAACAGGGCCGCTTCCCGGAATTTAGCTTTGTTCATATTGGCGCCTCCTGATTGCCGGTCACGCTAAGTTTACCCCGCCTTCCCGAAAACAGCAACTTTAATTTTTCAAAATAGGGGAATGGTTCTCATCAAACTCAAAGTCCATCCAGACGCGCGCAAATCCGAAATTATTCAAAAAGCCCCGGACGCTTATGAAGCCTGGGTCAAGGCTCCGGCTGAGCGCGGCTTGGCCAATAACGCGGCCCTAAATCTTCTGGCCCAGAGCCTGGGCGTTCCTGCCGTCAAATTGCGCATCATCAAGGGGGCCCGCTCACCCAATAAAATCATTCAATTCATGGGCCTATCCTGCTGACGATTGGTAAAATCCCCTAGTGATCGACTTAAAGAAAGTCCGCGAACAACCTGATTTGTTCCGCCAGGCCTATAAAAACCGGGGCGGGCGCTATTTGCCGGCCCTGGAAGAACTTCTGGAAAAAGACGGACGCTGCCGCAAACTTCTACTCGATGTAGAAACCCTCCGGTCCAAAAAAAACGAATTGTCTAAAAAAGTCGGGGCTTTGCGCGCTTCGGGCAAGGACGACCCCTCGCTCATGAAAGAATCCGAGGATATCAAGCGCCCGCTGATGGACAAAGAAAAGGAATTAGCCGGGCTCCAAACCCAAATGGAAGCCCTGGCCCTGGGCCTGCCCAATGCCCCGGACGCAAGCACGCCTTTAGGCGCTTCCCCTGAGGACAATAAAGTCGTGCGCAACTGGGGCGAACCTAAAAAACTCGATTTCAAAGCTCTGGACCATCAAGCCATCGGTGAAAAATTAGGGATTTTTGATTTTGAGCGCGCCGCCAAGCTCGCGGGCTCCCGATTCGCTCTCCTAAAAGGCAAAGGCGCGGCCCTGGAGCGCGCCCTTATTTCCTTTATGCTGAATATTCACACCAAAGAGCACGGGTACCAGGAATTCTGGCCGCCGTATTTCGCCTCAGCCGAAACCCTCACCGCCAGCGGGCATTTGCCCAAATTCAAAGAAGAGCTTTATCAAATCCACAAAGAAGAACCCGGCCCCGACCTTTATTTAATCCCAACCTCCGAGGTTTCTTTGGTCAATCTGCACCGGGGGGAAATGCTGGATGAAAAAAATCTGCCCTTGGCGTATACGGCCTACACCGCCTGTTTCAGGAGCGAGGCCGGCTCTTACGGCAAAGATATCCGCGGCCTCATCCGCAATCATCAATTCAACAAAGTGGAATTGGTGCGCTTCGCTTTCCCGGAAAAATCCATGGAAGACTTGGAACTCATGACCAAACAGGCTTGCGTGGTTTTGGAGCGCCTGGGCATCCCGCACCGGGTCTTGGCCCTATGCAGCGCTGATCTCGGTTTCGCCTCAACCAAAACTTATGATTTGGAAGTCTGGATGCCCGGGGAAAACAAATGGCGGGAAATCTCTTCCTGTTCCAATTGCCTGGATTTTCAAGCCCGCCGCGCCAATATCAAAATCAAACGCGCAGACGGCAAAAAAGAATTCGTCCACACCTTAAACGGCTCCGGCGTTGCCGTAGGCCGCTGCTTGGCCGCGATTCTGGAAAACTATCAGACGCCCGAAGGCCGCGTCAGCATACCGGACGCCCTGCGGCCTTATACGGGCTTTGATTCGATTTAGCTCGCCGGCTCCGCGTCGCAGGCTTTCATCTCTTGAAGATCAGCCTTGACCTCGTTATAGAAACCCTGCGTTTGATTTGCCTTTTTACGGGAATCATTCCACCTCACCCATTGAAATAAAGCGAGTAAGAGCAAAAAACCGCCGGCATAATAAAACAAGGGCAAAATTTCCACTGAATTTATCCTTCACGGCAAAGAGCATTGGCGTTATCCGCTTTGTGCTCCGCCAAAAACTGATGCACCCTGGCTTCCTGAAAAGACTCCGCCGAGGATTGCAACAGGCGCGACGCAAGGTAGCACAGCGTGCCGCCTAAAACGAAAAACAAAACCAACGCCCCGGCGCCCACAAAAGCCGGCAACGCCATCAACGTCAACCCGCCGGCCGCTGAAACGACCCCGCCGGCCAGCTCGCCCCAAGCGCGCTGACGCGCTGCGGAAGCGATCTCGCGATTCTCCATGAAATCAGACAAACTTCTCTGGCAATCCTGATCAATAGGATCAATTTCCGCATCGATTTCGGCATCACTCATTGCCCGCACATCGCGCCTTAAGCGCCTGGGGCCGCCGGACCAACGCGCTCCGTCAAAAACATCCTGGGCCTGCTCAAATTCGCTCCCCTGCGGCAGCGCCTGGGCCGTCAGCCGCCAGGGCCCGCATAAAAAGACGACAGCCGCCGTTGCAACAGCTTTGACGACAGTATTAACACGCATCGTTTCCTCCTGATTCTTGACATTGTCTGTTCTCTTGTTCGCAATCATTGGCGATTTCCCGGCTGCGGGCTTCGGTCCGCCGGGCCCGGTTTAATCTCCTGGCTCCTGCTGAAAAAAGCAGCGCCCCAACCAACAACGAGGACACCGCCATCAACAGGGGAATCCAAGAGAAAGCGTAAACGGCCGCGGCCAGCGAAATCGCCCCGGCCGCGCCCTGAACAAACCCGGCGATCAGCTCGATTTTTCCCCAAAATTCGTCTTGCCCGGCCCGCCGCCGCCAAAATCGCGCCTGACGCACGCAAAACGCATAGGATTCCCGGCACGCATGGTCAGCAGGCTCTTCGGACGCGCTCAACGGCCGGCTTAAAGCAGCGCCTATTTCCGTTGAAGGAACAGGATGAACCGCCGCCCTGGGCGCCGCTTGAGCCGTTTCCCCAAAATACGGCCTCGCTTGAGCCAATAAAGTTTCGTTTTGATCGGCCCAAGCCATAACGTCCGAAGTGAAAACGAATATCAACGCAATTTTCTTCACTGCGGCAAGTCGCGCGACACCGTGTATTCCTCGGTCTCGCTGAACACCTCGCTCCTGTTGGCCGCGATATTCCAGGCCGTCACATAACCCGCGGCCGCGCCGAAGACGGCGCCGAGTCCGGTCAAAATCAACAGCGTCGAGAGCGGCCCGGCGGCCAGCAAAGCCAGCGCCCCCGCCGTCAAGCCAAGGCCCAACCCCGCTGCTGCTCCCGGAAAAATCCAGGGCTTGCCTTGCGCTTCGGCGTAACGCGCGCGATCCAAAATCCGGTACGTGGTTATCACTTCATGCTCTTCGATAAGCCGGTCCGGGATATCCCTGCAGCGAAACGACTTGCCCGGACCCGGCGGACACCAGCGATGCGCCGGACGAATGCGGCTGGACGCCACGCTGTCCGAACTGGCCACCACCGCCAATCCACGGCCGATGGGAATTTCCCGGCCTGCCCCGGAGCCATCAAAGACCGCGGCCGCTTCCTCATGCGTTTCTTGGGTGGACTGCGCCGAGGCAACGGCCACGGAAACTAAAAAAAGAGGAACGAACAACATGCGAACCATGCAACACCCCGCTATCGTTGACAATTTTCGGCGGCCGATATCCGCCCCTCATTATTTTGCCGCGCCGCAACAACTCCGCCTAGTGTCCCCCGGGCCCCGCTTAGGCCCTAAAGTTTGAGGAAATTCCTTTGCTCGATAAGGCCAGGCTAAGGAAACTTGATTTCTCTAAAAATCGGGGTTAGACTTCCTGAAGAAACTGATGAAAGCCAATGCCTTCGGCCCCACGCTGGTCAAAATGCGCCGCAAAGCCGGCTTTAAAACCGCCTACGAGTTCTATCACAAGAACGGGGGGAACGCCGCTCTCGGCTGCTCCTACCGCCAATACCTGAATTTGGAAAATGGGCATTCTTTGCCCGGAGCCAAAACCCTGCTGGCTTTAAGGCGTTTGCTCTGGCCGGTCACGGACCGGCCCATGATCCGCGAATTTGTTCTGGCTCATTTAAAATCCGCCTACGGGCAGCACGGTTTCGATGAATTAATCGTCCCCCTTTTATCCGCCCAGCAAACTCAAAGCCGCCATCCGCTGGAAACCGCCATCGGCAAAGCCCGCGAGCAATCCGTGACGAATTTAAACCTGGAGCAGTCACAAGCCATCAAAAAATCCGCCCTGCATTATTGGATTCATCAAACTCTGTCGAATAACCGCCAAGCCTGGGATGCGGCCAATCTCGCCGGCCTGCTCGGATTTCCCGCAAAAAACGCCCAAACCGTCTTGCGCGACTTGGAAAAAATCGGCCTTGCCCGCCGAAACAAAAAGGGTGGTTGGTTTTACCCCAAATCCGGCTCTGTCTTCCGCCACCCCAACACAAAAATCAAAGGGGAAGACCCTGTGATCAGAAAATACTGGGCCGAGATGGAGTCTAAGAAAGGGAAACGCCTGTTCAGCCGCTTCATCATTTTCCGGGCTTTGGAATCGGAGTTGGTCAATTACCTGCCTTACCTGCACCAAGCCATGGCCGGCTCCTCCGTGTATGCCAGCGAAGACAAGCGCCCGGACGCCGGCCTTTTTGTCGTGGAAACGACGGTCCGGAAAATGTTCCCCTGTTAGGGGTCGCGGAGAAATAATATGTACATTTTGCCAGAGCAATTTTGGAGCGAGACGAAGCCGGATTTTTTGCGGCGTGCCTGCAAGGTACGTAAAAAAAATCCGGCAAAGTCGCAGCCCAAAAATGCCCTGGCCCTTCGGGGAGGCCCATATTTGGCCGTCTGCGTCGTTGCGCCTTCGCTAACGTACCCTCCAGGTACGCTGCGCTCGGCGCGCCTAGCATACGGCTCAAATCTGGGCCTCCAAAATGTACATATTATTTCTCCGCGACCCCTTAGAAAAGAAAGAAAAACCCGATCGCGGCCATGGTGAAAGTCACCCCGAATTTCGCCACCAACGCCAGCATCCGCGCCGTAAACGCGCCCCAGCCCAGACGCAGCGCCTGTTCCCTATTTTGACCGCGCGACAGCTCCGCCAAAAAAGCGCCCAAAAACGTCCCGATAAACCCGCCCGGGATCGCACCCACCACCGGAATCACGGAGCCCAACAAAATAGCGCCGATCAACCCGCCGATTAAAGCGCCCAGCACCCCGGCCTTAGACACACCGTAGCGCCTCGCTCCGAACACCCCGCACAGCCACTCCACAACCTCGGCGAAAATGCACACGCCCAGCAAAATAAACACCGCGCCGAATGTGAGCGCCGCCTTCGGGCTTAACGCGATCGCCAATAATGTGCCGGCCAATAGCGCCCAATTGCCCGGCAAGCCCAACGCCAGTAAAAACAGGCTCGCCGCCGCCGCCAGCAGGAAAATAACCACGCTTAAAATGAACATCATCAAAACCAAATCGATTATGGCATTTGCCGCGCAGGCGGCTAGAATATTGAGGGGGGAGCAGTTCCCCTGTTGCCATGAAAAAAACCAAAATCGTCGCCACGCTGGGTCCGGCCTGCGACGGACCGGGAATCCTGGAACAAATGATCGAGGGCGGAGTCAATGTTTTCCGCCTCAACTTCTCCCACGGCACGCCCAAAGACCACGCCCGCCGCATCAAAGCCGTGCGCGACGTGGCCCAAAAATCAAAGCTTCCCGTCGCCATCCTTCAGGATATTTCCGGCCCAAAAATCAGGATCGGGGAATTATCCGGCCGCGTTGCGGAACTGAGGGCCGGGGACCTGTTAAAACTCACCACCAAAAAAATCATGGGCAATCGCCGCCAAATCTCCGTCAATTACGCGGGCCTGCCCAAAGACGTTAAAAAAAGCAATTCCCTGTTTTTAGCGGACGGATTGATCGAAGTCGAAGTCTTGTCCACGGACAGGACCATCATTCAATGCCGCGTGTTAAACGGCGGGCGCCTGACCTCGCATCAGGGCATCAATTTTCCCGACGGCACGCTCCACGCCGAAGTGATCACGGAAAAAGACAAACGCGACATGGCCTTCGGCGTTGAAGCCGGCGTGGACATAGTGGCGCTCTCGTTCGTACGCGATCCCAAGGACATCAAACAAGCGCGTGCGCTGCTCGCTCATCTCGGCAAAGGCAGAATCCCCATCATCGCCAAAATCGAAAAGCACGAAGCCTTGGACCGGCTCGATGCCATTGTGCAGGTCTCGGACGGGGTTATGGTCGCGAGGGGGGATTTGGGCGTTGAAATCCCCCTGCAGCAGGTGCCGCTGGCCCAAAAGAAAATCATCACGCACGCGCGCCAAATGGGCAAGCCCTCGATCGTCGCCACTCACATGCTGGCCTCCATGGTCGCGCGCCCGCGCCCGACCCGCGCCGAGGTCACGGACATCACCACCGCGGTCTTGGATTCCGCGGACGCGCTTATGCTCTCCGAGGAAACCGCCGTCGGCAAATACCCGGTGGAATCCGTGCTCATGATGTGCTCTATCATCCAGGTCGCGGAGCAAAGCTTGAATCACCGGCGGTTGCTCGACGACACTCCGGTGGGCAACACGGTCTCGGATTCCATCAGCCAGGCGGCCTGCATCATGGCCGAGGATTTGCGCGCCAAAGTCATCATCACGCCCACGGCCTTCGGCTCAACGGCTCAGCGCGTTTCGCGTTTCAGGCCCAGGCAGAATATCCTGGCCTTAAGCCACAACCCCTCGATTTTGCGCTTCTTAAACCTCAATTGGGGTATTGTGCCCATTGAAATCCCGCGCGCGCACACCCTCGACGATCTCTTCAAAATTTCCCTGCACGCCGCCAAAGTCAACGGACGCGCCAAAAAAGGGGATATCGCGGTGGTGACCGCAGGCGTGCCGCTGAATAAATCCGGAACAACCAACCTGATTAAGGTTGAACGGATCGAGTCCTAAGACTCTCCACGACGCTTAAAAAATCCGGCGGCGGTGCAACTTCCAAATCAATCGGTTTTCCATCCGGCCCGCGAAACGCCAATTTCCAGGCATGCAGCATCAAACGCAAGGATTTCTCCGGGCGGCTCCCATATAAAGGATCGCCCGCCACCGGATGCCCGATGGAATAAAAATGCACGCGGATTTGATGGCGGCGCCCGGTCATCAAATCAACCTCGCATAAACTCGCCTGGACAAAACGCTCTTTAACCCGGTACTTGGTTTCCGATTCCTTGCCGTCCGGATGAACGCCCATGCGCCCGGACCCATACGTCCGGATTTTCGATTGAATCGCGTCCCTCTCTCTGGACAACACCCCCTGAACCAAAACCAAATACGTTTTTTTGACCTCGCGCTGCTCAAATTTCATGGACAAATACCGGTGGGTTTGCGCGTTGCGGGCAAAACAGACCAAGCCGCTGGCCTCCCGGTCCAAACGGTGCACCACCCACAACCGCCCGGCTTCTTCACTGAGCATGCCTTTTAGCGTCTGCTCGTTTTTGGCCGGGCCTCGACCCGGAATCACCAACAGCCCGGCGGGCTTATCCGCGACCAAAATATTCTCGTCTTCAAAAACAATCACGCTATTTTCCTCGTCGTTTGATAAACGCCCAATGCAATCAACACCCCGCCCGCAATCAGCCAGGCGGTGATATGCTCCCCATAAAAAACATACCCGAATAACATGGTTAAAAACGGAATCAAATTCGCAAAAATCACCACATTGCTGGCCGGCAATCTCTTCAACGCGTAAAACCAGGAATAAAAACCGCCCAACGTCGCGATTAAAGACAAATACCCTATACTTACCCATGTTTTTCCGCTGAGCAAAACCAGCTTGCCCCAGAACTCCGGACCCCCGGCGATCAACAACGGCACGGTGCCGGTCACCATCACCAAGCACATGAGCGGCACCGGATCGTATTTGAACAATAGAGAGCGCGCCATAATGCTGTAGGACGACGCGCTCATCGTGGCCCCGAACACCGCCAGCACATAAGCCCAACCCGACGCCTCAAGGCCGCGCTCCGAGCCCAAAACAATCGCGATCAAGAGCCCCGCAAATGCCAGCAAAATCCCGCCCATCTTGGGCCACAAAAATTTCTCCTGCCCGATGGAAAACGCCATCACATACGTCACTGCCGGCGACGACCCGATCATCAACGCCGCCAGCCCCGGCGACACTTTCTGCTGCCCCAAATACAAACACCAGTTATAAAAAGGAATCAGCAGCATGGACATCATGATCAACGCGCCCCGGTCTTCCCTCAAAATCCGCGTCGTCTCTTTCCTAAACTTAATCGCGGCAAAAATGCCGCACAATAACGCCACGGGAATAAATCGCAGCAACGCCAATTCCGCGGGCTTGAGCTGGGCCAAAGCGGTCCGAATCACCAAAAAAGCCAACGACCAAACCAAAATGCTGGTACCGATCGCTCCGTAAACCCTAGTCATAAGAGAAAAGGACTATATCAACTCTACCAGGCTAATCCGCTTTGATCCTCCTATAAATTTTGCTTACATAAACCCAATGAAAAAACTGCTGACAATTCTGCTGCTGACAACGATTTCCTTCGCCTGGACCCATGCTGATGACTCCAATGACAACGATATCTCCTCTCCGATCCCTTACCCGCCTTTAAAATCAAAACTTGAGCGCGAAGGCCGCTTGGAGGACGGCGCCTATATTTTCCAAGCCGAACAAATCGCTTTAGGCCGCATCCTGGAATCCGACGCGCCCGCGATCACCGGTTTCTTCGACATCACGGATAAACACCTGCAGCATTATCCGGCTCGCCGGGCCAAAGTGTCCTTGACCTGCCCTTCCGGCGGCGTCACCGCGGTCCCGGTTAACGACGACGGCTCTTTTTCCATCGAGCCCTCGGACCGGGCCTCAGGCCGGTGCGTCATCCGCTTTCATCTGGACAACAACCGCTTCGCCTACGAAAGCCCGGATGGAAAATCCTATGCCTGGGAAGGCCCCACCGTCAACCTTCCCCTTGAGCATACGGTCAGCATCGGCATTTACCGCCTGAACCCCCAGCAAGCCAACGGGCAAATCGGCTTCATTCACCTGACCTATTCGCAAGCCATGGACTTTTTCACTGTCAACCATATCGAGCTTGATCCCTGGTGGCGCACAACCAAAATCGTCTGGCCCGCTCAAGCGGATTTCTACCGCCCCGGCGCCCACAAAGTGCATTTGACCAATGCCGAAGCCTGGGACGTGAATTTGCATGAGCTCGGCCACGCCATTGTCGCCACCTTCACCAATTCCAGCCCGGCCGGCGGCTCGCATAAAATCGACGAATGTTATTCCCAGGCCTTGGCCTGGTCCGAAGGATTCCCGACCTTTTTCGCGGCTGCGGCGCGCTTCTCCCTGTTGGATGAGGATCCCAAATTCGAATACCTGGTGCCCCGGCGCGCCCCCATTCAAATCGAAAACGTGCCCTCAGATGTCTGCACCGGCGAGACCAATGAATGGCGCGTGGCCGCGGCTCTATGGGATTTGGCTGATTTTCATGTGGATGGCAACGATCGCGCCGTCATTTCCATCGCTCAAATGTGGGCCGCGCTTCTGGAAGGAAGAATCAGCGGTTTCCGCAGCGCCTGGAATCTCATCGAACGGACTTTAACGCCCGAAGAAACGGCCAAAGCCAAAGACGCCATCAAAAACAACACCATTGATTATTGGGCTGCGCCGGCCCGGGTTAGAACAAAAGCCCCGGCTTCCGTCCGCTGGGACTAAAAACTATTTCCCTTTAGAAAAGTACCCTTTCCCCGGCCGTATATTTAAAACCTGCCCCGGGCGCAGCATCCGGACATTCTTAATCTTATTGTCCTTCATAATCGCCTGCACCGTTGTTTGGTGCCGCCGCGCAATCACGCCCAAAATATCCCCTGAACGCACCTTATAGCGCACAAACCCGCGCGTGGGGTTCCAATCTTTGACCGTGGCCAATTTCTCCAAAAACTTCTCTTTCGTTCCCCGGGGAATGCGCAATTCAAATTCCGGGTAATTAAACGGCTCCGGGTTTTCGTACTTGGGATCAAAATCATAATCCCCCGGATTATCGCCCATCAGCACGCAGGCCATGAATTTCGGCACAAAATCCTCGGTTTCCTTGGGCAAAGCCGAGCGCATGGATAATTGATCGAATTCCACGGACTTGGAAAAGGCCAAATCCCTGCCGATCCCATGCTCCCCCCGGTTATACGCGGCCAACGCCAAATGCCAATCGTCGAACAAATGATAAAGCTCCTTCAAATACTGCAGCGCGGCCCTGGTCGCTTTCTCCGGATCATAACGCTCATCGATCCAATAATTGACTTTAAGCCCCAGCTTCCGGCCCGTGGCCGGCATCAATTGCCAAAGCCCTCCGGCCCCGACCCTGGATAAGCCCTTGGCCTTGAATTCGCTCTCCACCATCACCAGCCACAACAACTCCTTGGGCAATCCCGCTTTCTGCAGCTCCCTCAAAATCATATCCCTGTACCGGCCCGATCGCTCCAGGGCCTGAAGTACCAAAGGCCGCCTCTTGCTTTTGGTGTACAAGGCCAAATACCTCTGCGTCAACGCATTTTCCGGGTCGATGCGAATCGTATACCGGCCGTTGCCATCCGGCTTCGCGCCCAAGGGCTTGGCCTCGGCCAGCTCTTCCGGCGACACATCCAGGGCCGAAACCGCGCCCGTGGACGTCATCATCCCGATCTCCGCGTTTTTTATTTTTCCGATCAACGCCTCGACATCCGAACCCAACGTCCCCACCAACCCTTCCTCCACCATCAGCGAGGACAGAATTTTAAAGGACTTCTGAATATCCCTCTTGGCTTTTTTGTAATCCCCTTCCTGGAATTTCTTGGCGCCTTTGACGTACAAGGCCTCGGCCTTCTCGATTTCCTGGAAAATTTTATTGCTAACCGCCTCGCCCTGAGCGTCGACCGGCACAGGCGTCAGTTCCGGCTCAAGCGGCTGAGCAGAAATCGACCCTGCCGACAACGCCGCCAATAAAACGGCAAAAATCAAACGCATCCCGATAATTTTAGTTTTTCCCGACGCCCCAAATCCTGAGCAATTGCTCAAGACCGCGCCCCGCAACGCTTTTGCCCAAAAAGATAAAATTCTCAAAATAAAAAAGGGGGGGCAAAATGACTAAAATTTTCCTTGCTCTCATGATTAACGCCTCTTCCATCGCCCATGCCGAAATCAAAACCCAAACGATCGCTTACAAACACGGCACAACCGAGTTGCAAGGCTACCTGGCCTACGACGACACAAAAAAAAGCAAACTCCCCGGCATCATTGTTGTCCACGAATGGAAAGGTCACGGCGACTATGTCCGCCGCAGGGCTGAAATGCTCGCCAAATTAGGCTATGTCGCCTTTGCCATCGACATGTACGGCAAGGGCATCTTTGCCAAGGACCATCAGGAAGCCGCCAAACTGGCGGGGATGTACAAAGGCGACCGCAAATTAATGCGCGAACGCGCCCTTTCGGGCTTAGAGGTGCTCAAAAAACAAAAAAACGTGGACACGTCAAATCTCGCGGCCATCGGCTATTGCTTCGGCGGAACCACGGTTTTGGAATTAGCCCGCGCCGGCGCCCCCTTAAAAGGCGTGGCCAGCTTCCACGGCGCCTTAGACACGCCCATGCCCGCCCAACCCGGCCAGGTCAAAGCCAAAGTCCTTGTCCTTCACGGCGCTGACGACAAACATGTCAATCAAGACCTCGAAGCCTTCAAAGACGAAATGCGAAACGCCAAAGCCGACTGGCAGTTGACCGCCTATGGAGGAGCCGTGCACAGCTTCACCGTCCCCGAAGCCGGCAACGACCCGACAAAAGGAGCCGCGTATAATGAAAAAGCCGACAAACGCTCCTGGCAAGCCATGAAAAGTTTCTTTGAGGAAATTTTTAAATAACCGTATTGACCAAACTTAAATATATGTTTTGGGCGTTTATTTTTATGGCTTTGGGTGCACTTTATACTATTGGCATCCTTCCAGACGTCAAGAAAAAAGAAAAGAAAAATTGGAAACGCTTTATTTCATGGGCGGCTGCAGGATTGATGTTGCTGGCGGGAATCGTTGTGACCATTCAGAATGAATCGATGCAAAAAAAATTGATCAAATCTCAAGCAACCATAGAGGCAATAATGAATTTTTCTTCAGCCAATATCGGGGTTGATACAGTTTACGCTAGAAATGTTCTTGTAGCAAAATTTTCCACCTTCTTGATACAACACAAGAAAACCGGCAATTTTATAGTCCCAAACAATCTTTACTTTTTGAACGAACTCTGGCAGCAATATTTTCAAGGTAACTCTAGAGGTAAAAAGCGACCAGATATGTTCGAAGTGGACGGGGGCACCAAGGTCTTTCTTATCCAAAGAGGCGTTATCACTTGGTTAGCGTGGATATATAACCACAACTGGAGAAGTAGAATCGTTCCTTATCCGGAAGGTCTAGGGTGGTCTTTAGTAGCCGATAATTTTACGATCCAAGAATCTACAAAAGTTTCGTTGAGAGAAATTCTTGCTCAAGCTCATAAAAATCCTTTTGCGAACTATGGCATACCAGGCGAAAACGAAGGAATTTCGTTGCCACCTCACACTTCTTTAATCATAGGCGATTCGAGCGTTGAGTTTCGCTCAGAGTACGTGGATGTAACAATAAATGTTTTTTCTCCGATGACATCGGTACTGCGTCCCAGGTTGGCAATGAATCTTGGCTGGAAAAAGAACGCCATCCGCGAATTTACTGAGTCCACCATTGATATAGAAATGAAAGCCATATTCAAACCGGACAAGGTGGATGATTCGGCCATGCGAGATTATAGACGATGGGTCTTAAATCTGTTCAGAAATTTTGTTTTTTCTTTTCGTTGGGATAATTGGCAACGAGAATTTAGAAATGGAGAAGAGGCGATAAAGTTTCAAAAATAAATGTGCCGTATGCGACCTCATAGTAAATGTTTATCTACCGGTGCCCGGCGCTCGCTTTTTGACGATTTGGCGGAAAACTGATACCCTGAAAGGAAATTAGCGTATGGCGGAATCATGGATAGAAAAAATTAAGGCTTACTGCCAAAAATATAACATCCCGGCATAAATCCGTCCCAGCAAAAACTCGATTGGGATATCGAAATGATCGGAGAGGTCAGGGATTTAATCCGGCGTTGGCTCGTGGAGCGCAAGGGCGTTGCCGATGAACAGTCCTTTTACCCTTATATTGCGGTAAGTCAAAAAGAAGGAAAGAAAACCCGCGCTACTCGTCGCCGGAGATAGCGTCAGCGACGCTATTGGGGTCATAGGAGACTTGCTGAAAATACCGCGAGCGGAGCGGCCCGGATCCTTCGCTATCGTGATCAACGATCATGGCCTGCAGGCCTTCCTTGTTGCTGATTACATCCACCACGGCGCCGTTTTCAACAAAAATGACAATGTCGCCGGTCGATTTGTCGGCTGATTTTTTTGCAACGGTTTTGGTTTTCATGCTACCGAAAATCAACGTAAAGGTGCCTATCTAGGGCATCCGCCACTTTCTGAAGAGTGCGCAAGCTGGGCACGGTTTCGTAAGAATTTTCTAAACGCGCCACGAATTGCTGGCGAACGCCAATTTTTTTGGCTAATTGGGCTTGGGTCATCTTTTTGCGCTGCCTGATTTGGGCAATCTGCATGGCCAGGCGCACCGGCAGATCATAGGCCTCGTAATGTTTTTTGAATTCCGGGTCTTTTAGCTCCTCTCGGAGCCTATCCTCAAAACGACGAATTTTATGTGCCATTCTTACGCGCCTCCTTCCGGATGGCGGCTTAGCCAGTCGGCCATCCGCCTTTCGGATCGAACAATTTCCTCTTCCGGCACCCCCGAAGTCTTCTTTAAGAATCCAGAGGTTAATACGATTCGTTTTCCTTGAAAGAAATACAAAAGCCTGTAATGCAATTTGCCATAGGGCACCCTAAGCTCCCGCACCTTACCCCGCAGAGTGTCGGCATAAGGCCTAGGGAGATCGGGACCTTGAACTTTTAGATATTCCATAAATTTGAAAATTTTTGCCCTTGGCTTTCGGACCAGGGAGTCCAAAAATTCGTCTACGGGAGACTGGTCGTCAGCCGTTGTGTAAAAAATTAGCTCGTACACAGGTCTCCTGTATATTAATACAACTAATTAGTTGTATTGTCAAGGGTATTTCCGGGTAAGATTTGGGGGTATCCCGCCATTTTTTCGAATGCACGCATCTGAGTCTGCCGGTCAGGATTTTTCGCAACAGTTCTTAGCCCAACTTACGCCAAGCCGCGCAGAAAAAACCCGGCCAAATAAGCGACCGTGGCCGCCAAGCTGCCGACCAAAAGGGTTTCCAAACCGGAAACCCACCAGGATTGGTCGACAATCCGGCCCTTAAGGGCGCCGACCCAAAAAAAAGCCGCGGCCGTGAGCGATGCGCTCCAAGCGAAAGCGTTGTCCGCCAAATCCGGCCAGAGGTAGCGGGCAATAAACGCAAGGAGAGGGATCAGACCCACGCCCACGAAAGCCAGGAACGTGGAGCCCCCGGCGCGCACCGGGTTGCGCGGCGCAATGTCTAAACCCAATTCCTCGCGCAGCATGGTGTCAACCCAAAGTTTTTTGGTCCCAGTGATATGCGTCACGATCCGGTCGAGGATGTCCCCATCAAAACCCTTGACCGCGTAAATCTGCCGGATCTCCTCGCGCTCGCCCGCCGGGTCCCTTTCGACATGGCGTTCTTCCATCCGCCGCGCGCGTTCGATTTGCTGGAGTTCGGAACGGCAGCCCAAAAAATTGCCGACCGCCATGCTGAATCCGTCCGCGGCCAAATTAGCGATGCCTAAAATCAGCACCACTCGGTCCGACAACCCGGCGCCCTGCACACCGGCCACCACGGCGAACGTGGTGACGGCGCCGTCGATAGCCCCGAAGACGAAATCTTTTAAATAACTGCGCCGTGGTCCGTCCGACAACCGGGCGCGGATCGCATCGGGGTGATGGGAGTGCTCAAGAGGGCCGTCCTCGTGAGCATGTCCGGGCCGTTCAGTCATGGACGCAAATTCCCTGCGCTTCAAAATTCATAAAAAAATATCCGCCCGCTGCCATAGCAACAAATATATCAACTTGCTCAGATCGACCCGCCCATAATCAACGCCAACGATATTAAAGAAACAACGGCCCATAAGATAAGACTATGAAGAAAAGGACGTGGGCCCACTTTTTTGACGGCGGACAGGGACATCCCGCTGCCGATTAAAAACAGCGTGCCTTTAAGCCCGGCTTTCCCGGTCAAAGCGATACCGGCGTAAACGCCGCCCGGCAATGGGAAATAGGTGTTCAACACGGCCGCGATCACGAAAAACAGAATAAACCAGGGCCAGACAATCACGGCTTTGGAACGGTAAAAAGCCGCGGTGGCCAAAGACATGGGCACAATCCACAAAGCGCGCGCTAATTTAACCGTAGTTCCCACAGCCAAGGCCCCGGCCCCGTATTTGGAGACGGCGCCGACAACGGAACTGGTGTCGTGAATAGCCAAAGCCGCCCAGAGCCCGAATTGCTCCTGCGTTAAATTTAAGGCGGCGCCGACCAGGGGGAAAATAAAAAGCGCCGCGGAATTGAGGATAAAAACCGTGCCTAGGGAAACCGACATTTCCTCGGAATCCGCGCCAATGATGGGCCCCACGGCCGCGATGGCGCTGCCTCCGCAAATCGCGGTTCCCGAAGAAATCAAATACGCGGTTTTGCCCGGCACGCCGAGCCGTCGTCCCAGAAAAAGGCCGGCGGCCATGGCAAAAACCAGACCCCCTGCCGTATAAACAAATCCGCTTACTCCCGCTTCGATGAGCCGCCCCAAATTCATGCCGAATCCCAGGCCCACGACGCTGGCTTGAAGCAAAATTTTCGTTGCGCTCTTTAGCGAAGCAGAATGCCGCCGGTTAAAAATAAGCGCGAAACAAATGCCTAAAAATAAAGCGAAGGGCGCGGAAACCCAAGGAGTTAATACAGATAGAAAAAGAGCCCAGAAAAAAAAAGAAAGCATCGGCGGTTTTTAGGGCTCGCCCAGAGCCCACCGGCGCATCAAGCGTTTGATTTGCGCTTGATAGGGAATGCCGGCTAAAGCGGATTTGGTCTTGAAGGCGCTTAAAAGATTCTCCGGGACTTTCATGCTGATTAAGCGGCTTTTGCTTTTGGCGCCGGGCGCGTTCAAAGCGCGGAAATCTTCAAGGAACTCCAGGATTTGCTCAGGCGTGAGCTTGCGGCATTGCTCCAAATACTCATCGCTGAAATACTGAACCGCCTTATTCATGGTTGAGCTTCCTTAAGGCCTCGGCATCGGATTTGTCTTGGGGTCTGCCGGAGAGCTCCTTCATGGCGATCAAATCTTCGATGGCAATAACCGGAAGGCTGCGACCCCCGGTTTTGATTTTTTTGGTCTTGAGCTTGGCCAAATCATGCGTCAGGATAATATCCACGATTTCTACGGGATGATCCGGGTTGTGGAAACTCCAGGCAATCAGGTTTTTGTTTTGAATATATTCCTGCCTGAAATCAAAAACCTGTCCGGCCTTAACGGGCAGGCGCGAAACAAGGCCGATGCTGTTAAGCGCTTCCTCAGCCAAGATAAAACTTTCCCGGGAAAGTTTTAAAACCAGATCCAAATCCACGGTTCCCCGAACGGCGCCGTGAAGGGCCACGGCAAATCCTCCAACAATGGCATAGTCCAAGCTTTTTTTCTCAAAAATGTCCGCGACTTTGAAAATTATCATGGTATATATAGATATATACCATATAATTCATTAAAAATCCAGTCTTGTTCAACTCATTTTTTAGGAATGCCGGCTAAAATTTGTCTCCGTAAATCTTCTTCATGTCCGGTTTTTCCGTGCAAAAATAATGGCACCAGACAAAAGCGTGGTGACAGGCCGCAGCGACCAAGCCCAGGAAACTTTGAAAATACAAACCGGGATGATAAAGCAGCAGAAGAATCACCGCGTACATGGGGTTTCTGATGTATTTAAAAATTCCTCTGGTCTCCAAGCCCCGTTTCTTATAGGCGGGGTCGAAGTGATCGGCGCCCGTGGCGCGGATAAACCCAAAATAAAGCAAAACGGAAACGCAGGCCCAAATGATCAACGGCAGAGGAGCAAGGATAAGAATCCAAAACAAAGCCGGGGGAATGGGCAACGTCCCCGCCGAAGTCTTTGAGATAGGGATCACGAGCAGCATGCGCGTGATGATGATAACGGCGAAGAAGAAGCGAAACAACGGAAACCCCGTGCCGCCCATGGTCCGATGGACGTAGCCGCGGTGAAGCTCCAGACGCCAAATAATGGCGCTGCCGAATTGAAAAATACCGGCCAAAATCCAGGATAAAGCGGCCAAGCCGGAAGTGGACAGGCTCAAGGCCCGGCCGTGGGATTCGGGGTTCTGCAAAACAGCCCAGTAAAGGATGCTCCCCAACAGGAGATACCCCAATAAATGGTAGCCCTGGCGCTCTAAAATTTTCCCCATTTGCCTTAAACGACTTTAATCGATCCAGTCTTTGTCGGCGAGTTTTTTGGGAAGGTATTTTTTAGTCAGGTATTGGAAATCTTTATTGGCCAGGGCATCGAGCTCATATTTGAGGCCGGAGGCCAACATGCGTTTAATCTCAGCCTGCCACTTTTTATCCTGGAACCAGGGGTAATTCATCAATTCTTTGGCGCGGGTGATGTCCTTGTCGTTTAACTTGATGCCCACGTTCCTTGGAAGCCCGTAGTGCTCCGGATCCGCGCTGGAGAGGCCCACGAATTTGGCGGTAGGGATGGCCATGCGCTGGCTTTCGAAGGCCAGGTTGATGGAGCCCTGCTTAACGACGGAATAAATGTAATAGCCCCAGGGGTCGTTGTCGACCAACACATAAACGGGCAGCTTCTTCTCTTCATGCAGGCGCCGGGCCAAGCGGCGCACGCCGCGCGGCGGCTGCCCGTTTCCGGTCAACAGCACGCAATTGTATTTTTTCCAAAACTTGTCCTCGGCCAAGCGGTTCCACTGGGTGCCTTTTTCCACCAGCAGAAGGAAATCCGCCGTGCATTTTTTAATTTTGACATAAGGATCCTCGACGATCGAGGGCACGGAATAGCCGCCTTTGCCCAGGCGCGAGCAGTCGACCCTGTCCCCGTCGTCCTCCAACACCAAAGGGCCGATCACGGTGCCGCCGTTTTCCGCGCGCACGTGCAGCTCTTCTCTTAAAGCGGCCAGCCCGACTTCCAAATCCTCGATAATGGGGTCCGACTCATCCTGCGTGTCGAAGGTGTTCTCGTTAGAATCCGCGATGGTGTGCTTAGTGCGGTAATAAATTTCCCTTAAGCTGGTGGTCAAATCCGCGCGCTGGAGCTCGGCCAAGGCGTCGCCCACCAGCATGGTCTGCATGAATTTTTTAGCCATGCCCACGTTGAAGAACGTGCGCTCCTGGGTGTTTTTGCCCATTTCAATAATGCCTTTCTTCTCATTGAATTTGACATTGGAAAGGGCGCGCACCGGAATTTCGATGGCCGGGTCTTTCTTTTTCTGGGCCGCCTCGATCACGGTATCAGCCAACCCCACCAATCTTTTTTCGATGGCTCCGGTTTTTTTGGCCATTATTTTTTGCCTCTCTTTTTCTTCTTGGCCGTAGCCGGCGCAGCTTTTTTGGCCTTAGGCCGGGCTTGCTTGGGCTCTTGTTCAGGTTCCGTGGTTGGAGCCTGGGCCGGAACCGGCTCAGTTGTTAAAACCGGCGTTGCGGCCACCTCGCCTTCAACCCCTTCTTCGGTCACGATGATGGAATTCGGCAGGCCTTCGGGCCCGGTTTTTTGATCCAATAGCTCGTCCGTTTTCTCACCGCCGGTACGTTTTTTGGCGATTTCCAAAAGTTGATTTTTAAGTTTGGCGTCCGCGAGCTTCCCGCCTTTCAAACGCTTGCAGGCTTGCACCACCTCTTCGATGTACAGCTCGAAAATATTCCTGCGCCGGTGTTCGATTTTAGCGCGCTCGCGACGCTTTAAATAAATACCCAGCCTTCGCCCGCATTCACGCAAAGCGAGCGTGATTTCTTTGCGGATCTCGTCGTAATCCGCGATTGCTTCTTTGGATTCGCTGGTGAAGGGCACCCACACCGAGGCCATATGCACGAAAACAACCATGGGCCCGGACGGGGGAGCGCCGCGTGATTGAGCCACGCCATAATTTTTCCAATTGGTTTCCAAAACAGCTTTGAATGTGGAACAGGCGGATTGCTGGTAAACCAAAGGCACGCGATTGGCAAAACGGATCACGCGGGCCAGTTCGCTGTCATCGCTTTCATGGGACTCGCCTTCCGCCAACGGCGCCTGCGGCTGAGCCGGCGCAGCCTGGCCGGGGCCCAAGCCATAAGCCAGCCCCGCCTCGATGATAAAAGGGTTGCCGCGATAAACAGCCGGGGGTCGAGACACGGCCGTGTAAAATGAACCTTTGATTTGTTTATACAGCCCGGAGAGAATCGCTTTTTCGCCGATCGGGGAAAGGCAATTGGTAGGGGGCGCCATGATTTTAGTCGCCTGAATCGCTTTATGCAGAGCCTCCGCGTCTTGGCGCGCCACCATGCGCGGCTTCATCCTGGGGTTTAAGCCCGCTGTTTTGCAGATTTGATCCGCCACAGCCGAAGACACGCGGGAAAAATCCGCGCTTAAAAAACCGGACAGCCAATGAGATTTGGTGTCATGGAGCATTTTCAAGAGCATGCCCAGCTCGATGCCGTAGGGATGCGGCTTAATGGTGCGCGGCGTCTCCGGCAACTCGCCGATCGTGCGCTCGAAAATCTTTGTTTCGCCTTCCGGGGTGATATACGTCAGCTTGGCGTGGGGGTTGCTGATCGAGGTCAACTCCATGTATTCGTCCACCGAAGCCCGGCCTTTCTGATACCGGCCTTCGAGCTCGATCGTCACCTGGGTGCCGCGATGATTCTCCCAATCGATTTCTTTTTTCTCCAAGATAATGGGCTCGTTTTTCTTGGTATCGATTTGAACCTCAAAATAATGGGCCGGGGTTTTCTCCGATGTGCGGGAAATGATTTTGACCGGCTTGCCGGTGGTCAACTGCCCATACATGCCGGCCGCGGAAATGCCGATGCCCTGTTGGCCGCGGCTCATCTTCAGGCGATGGAATTTGGAGCCGTACAGCAGCTTGGCGAAAATGCGCGGCACTTGCTGGCGCACAATGCCCGGTCCATAATCGATGACGGTCGCGCGAAAGCGCGTGGCCTGGGACACCGGGGGCGGGGTGGGCCCGGCATGGGCCATTTCCACTTTCACCGTGATTTCCGGAAGAATCCCGGCTTCCTCTGAGGCGTCCAACGCATTGTCCACCGCCTCTTTCACCGTGGTCAAAAGCGCTTTTCTCGGATTGTCGAAGCCTAGAAGATGGCGGTTTTTGGTGAAGAACTCGGAAACGGAAATTTCCCGCTGTTGCAGCCCCATCTCATCGGCGGTCAACCCCGCTTTTTTCGGCGCCGCGGCAACGCGCGGCGCATCGTCCGGTTTTTCTTTCTTAGTCTTAGCACCAAGCGTCATAAGAAAAAGGATTTTACTCAAATGGCAAGAACAATGGCGGCGCCCTATTGACAAAAATGATTTCGGATATTATACTTACCAAGTGGTTGGTATAATTAATAGGCCCAGGAAAATGCAATGAGCCGCAGGCCCAATACTCAGATGCGTCAAAAAATCATCGACACGGCCGTATCCTTGTTCCACCAATTTGGGTTCAAAGGCGTGAGCGTGGACGATATCGCGACCAAGGCCGGGGTCAAAAAAGCCAATTTGTTCCACTATTACCCGAGTAAAGAAGATTTGGGCCTGGCGGCCGTGTGCCAGGGGGCCAGCTGCCAGGAGGAAGCCTATCTCTCCTATTTCAGCCCGGAGCGCGATCCCATCGAAGCGGTGGAAGCCATGTTCGACGACGCGGCCTCATCCATGAAGAAAGAAGGATGCAAACGCGGATGTTTCATCGGCAATTTGGCCCAGGAAATTTCCAATCAAAGCGAAAAACTGAGGCGCAAAATCCTGGAGTGCTTCGGCGGCTGGACGAACACGCTGGCCGAATTCCTGGAGTCCTGGAAAAACCGGGGCTACTTCCGTAAAGATTTCGAGCCCAAAGTCTCGGCTCAAGCCATCATCCACTCCTTCGAAGGGGCCATGCTTTGCTGCAAGGCCAGCCGCGACGTGGCGCCGCTGCACAATTCCAAAAAATTCGTCGTTCTCTATTTAAGGGGGTATAAAGCCTGACCGGCTAAAAAAATTTATGAATTATATTTACCAACTGATTGGTCAAAATAAGGAGAATGTCATGAACATGCCGGCGCACGATCGCGTCGATCAAGAAGAAGGGCTTCTCGATGCCTACTCGCGCACGGTTTCCCAGGCCGCGCAAACCATCAGCCCGACGGTGGTTAATATCGAAATCCGCCGGGGCTCCGATCCGCGCAGCCATGGCGCGGGATCGGGGTTCATCTTCACCTCCAACGGCTATATCATCACCAACAACCACGTCATCGACGGCGCCGCCCGCATCGAGGTCACGCTGGCCGATGGGCGCAATTTCCCGGCGGAAATCGTGGGCCATGACCGCGCCACGGACTTGGCCGTAATCCGCATCGCGGCCCAAGGGTTAACCGCGGCCAGGCTGGGCGACTCCGAATCCTTGAAACCGGGGCATGTGGTCCTTGCCGTCGGCAATCCCTTCGGTTTCCAATGCACGGTCACCGCCGGGGTGGTCAGCGCTTTGGGGCGCTCCTTGCGCTCGGTCTCCGGCCGATTAATCGACAACGTCATCCAAACCGACGCCGCGCTCAATCCCGGAAATTCCGGAGGCCCGCTGGTTAATTCCCGGGCCGAGGTCGTGGGCGTCAACACCGCGATTATTCTTCCGGCCCAAGGCATTTGCTTTGCCATCCCCATCAACACGGCCAAATACGTGGCCGGACGCCTGATCAAAGACGGAAAAATCAGACGGGGTTATATCGGCGTAGCCGGACAGGATGCGCGCTTAATCCCGCGACAATTCGCCCGCTCCCTGCATCTGGCCGAACTCAAAGGCATTTTGGTGATCGGCGTCGAAGACGACAGCCCGGCCCAACGCGCGGGTATCCAGGAAGGCGACGTGATCACGGCCTTTGACGGGGAAAAAATCGACGGGATCGACGATCTGCACAAACTGTTGACCGATGAGCGCATCGGCAGCCGCTTCGGCATCGAAGTTTTACGCCGGGGCCAACCCGGAGAGCTTTCCATTGTCCCGGAAGAATCGGAAAACTAAATTAACAGGAGGTTCCATGTCGGAAGAACAAAAAAAGAAGGAATCGGAAGAATCATGCGGGAGCTGCTGCTCCTCAGAAACCAGCGGCTGCGGCAGTTGTTGCGGCGGCGGACGCAAAGGCAAATTCCTGTGCGGGCTCTTAGCGGGCCTGCTGCTCGCGGGCGCAGGGTTCGGCCTTTATCAAGCCGGCAAATGCTCGGCGAATCATCACGCAGCACAAACCCAAGCCGTCGAAGCCAAATAACCGTTCAATTAAAAGCACCGGCCGATACCGGGGGCGCCGCGCTGATCCCCGCGCATGAGCATGGCGCGCCCCGGCGGCCGGATAATTTTAAAATGGAAAAATGCCGTTGAACATCGTCCTGGTCGAGCCGGAAATTCATTGGAACACGGGCAATATTGGGCGTTCCTGCGTGGCCACGGGGAGCACGTTGCATCTGGTTGGGCCATTGGGTTTCAGCCTAAAGGACAAGGAAGTGCGCCGCGCGGGGCTGGATTATTGGCCCAGACTAAAACTTCAACTTTATGATGATTTTGAGCAATTCCTGGATGCAGCGGGCGAAAATGCATCGCTGCTCTTTTTCTCAACCAAGGCCAAAAAACTTTTTTGGGAGGCGCCTTACGCGGCGGGGTCTTATTTGATTTTCGGCAGCGAAACAAAAGGCCTGCCCAAGGACATTCACCGGCGCTTCGGCGAACACATGTACCGGATTCCCATCGGTCCGGAGGTCCGCTCGCTGAACCTTTCCACTGCAGCCGGAATCACGCTCTTTGAGGCGCTGAGGCAAACCCGCGCTATAATCTGAACCGCTTTCAACAAGATGGGGGATTATCAATGACAACAATCAAACGCTTCACGCTCTTTGTTCTGATTTTAACCGCCCTGGGAACCGAGGCCCAAGCCGCGCCGAAAAAAGGGAAAAAAGCGGCGCCGGCCGCGGCCGCTAAAAAACCTGCGGAAGAAAAAACTCCGGAAAAAACCGACGCCGCAGAGGCTGTTACGACCTCCCCGCAAACGCCTGTTGAATCCGCGCCCGTCCCTGCGTCCGAACAACAACCCGGAACCGCCCCTCAACAAACTCCGGCGGCCGCCCCCATCGAGTCCGCAACCCCGGCGCCGGCAGCCGAAACTGCTTCAACCGGAGTCTCCGCTTCCACCGAACCGGCAGCGAGCTCCGCCCCGATGGAGGTCTCCACCGAAACAACCGTCAGCCCTCCGGCGGCGACGGAACCGCCGAAAGCCGGAAAGGTCATGGGCTGCGCCATGCCCATCAGCGATGTGGCCCAATTCTTTTTCCGTAAAGGCAGAGAAACTAAAACGCTGTTGGAGCGCTCCAACAGCCGCTTAGCGCCGCTTTTGTCTCAAGAGGCAACGATCTCGGGAGAAGTCGAACAGATCGAAAAAATCATTAAAGACCTCTCCGTAGAGTCCAAAAAAAATAAAAAAGAAATCGCGGAGCGAAAAAAACAGCTGAAAGAAGCCGCCAAAAAGCTCAAGGAAACAAAAAAATTGAGACGGCAGATTTGCGACATGATTGCGAAAGAGCTTGAGGAAGCGGGCGAAAAAAACGCGGATTTAATGGCGGAAACGTACAAAAAAGCCGTTAAAGAAATCGAAAAAAGCGAATAGCGCCTCGCTGCGCATCAAGGTTTCTCATGAGCCTGAAAAAAACGGAGCTGACCTGCCCCTACTGTTGGGAAAAAATAGAAACCGCGATCGATCCCTCCATGGAAGGCCAATCTTACGTTGAAGATTGCCAAGTCTGTTGCCGGCCCATCGTCATTAGCACCCACCCGGCAGAAAACGGCGAATTGGAAATCTCCGCCTCCAAAGAAAACCCCTAGTCTCCGGAGCGTCTACCGATCCCACTCTTTGGCGAGCACGGAATAGACGATATGGTCCGCGAATTGAGTGTACATCCGGGCGTACTGTCTGAGCGTTCCCTCCTCAGTAAAGCCGAGTTTTCTGGGGATGGCTTGGCTTTTTTTGTTGCCGGGAGCGATTAAAATTTCCACGCGGTTCATTTTTAATTCTTTAAACAAGTAATCAATCAAGGCCCGGCAAGAACGCGCCATAATGCCCCGGCCCTCGAATTCCGCGCCCAGCCAATACCCGATGCTTGTTCTGGCATTCACCCAGTCGATGTAGTGCAGGCCGATGGTGCCGGCGATTTGCCCGCGCAAAAGAATTTTCGCGTGAAGGCCCGTTTTTGATTCAAAGGCTTTTTCCGCTCCTTGGATGAAGCGCAACGTGTCCGCTTGCGTGCGGGTGTCATCAAGCCAAGGCAGCCATTGCTTCAGGCGCGCTCGATTGCGCTCCGTCAAACGGAATAAATTCGCCGCGTCTCTTTCTTCCAGCGCATGAATGCTGACATGGCTGTCCACTAAAATTTGTTTCTGCAATTCCACGTTTTTCATCAAGGTCCAAAACATTTAAACTAATTATGGACGATGAATATCCGCCGCGTTCAAAAATCATGGAAAAGCAGGCCCACGGTCGAAGGGGCGGGCGTTCACTTGCGCCGGGCGTTCGGGTTTCATGAGGCCGGACAGTTCGATCCTTTCCTGCTGTTGGACGCTTTTAAATCCGAAAATCCCGACGATTACAAAAACGGTTTCCCGTGGCACCCGCACCGGGGCATTGAAACCATCACTTATGTGCTCGATGGTGATATCGAGCATCAAGACAGCTTGGGCAACGGCGGGGTGATTTCCTCGGGCGATGTTCAATGGATGACCGCAGGCGGCGGCATTCTGCATCAGGAAATGCCCAGAGGGGACCGCCGGGGGCAGATGTGGGGGTTTCAGCTTTGGGCTAATCTGCCGGCTAAAAACAAAATGACGCCGGCACGCTATCAGGAAATCAAAGAAGGAAAAATTCCGGCGGTTAAAACCCCGGAAGGGGCTATGGTGCGGGTCATTTGCGGGGAGGCGGCCGGGGCGCGCGGCCCGGTGCAAGGATTAGCCATCGATCCCGAATTTTTGGATGTGACCCTGCCCGCGGACAGAACGTTTACGCATCCGGTGAAAGCCGGGCGCACGGCGTTCGCTTATGTCGTCGAGGGAGAAGCTTATTTTGATCCGGGCCCAGGCCTAATGCCCGAAGGGCCCATTGACGCGGCCCAAGCCAAAGCATTCCCCGAAGACACCCTGGCTCTTTTCGGGCCCGGGGACATAATTTTAGCGGCGAGCTCAAAACGCTCCGCGCGCTTTCTCCTTGTTTCCGGACAACCCATTAAAGAACCCATTGCCTGGTACGGGCCCGTGGTGATGAACACTCAGGATGAGCTCAAAACAGCTTTCGAAGAATTAGATCGAGGAACGTTTATCAAACGCTGACGGACAAATCCTAATCTTCTTTTTGCTGGCGCTTGCGTTGGCTGGCGTTCAATGTTTTTTTACGCAGGCGTATATTCTTGGGCGTGACCTCAACGAGCTCGGTATCATCGATAAATTCCAACGACTGCTCCAGCGTAAACGCCAGCGGCGGGGTCAAAACAATCGCGTCATCGGTGGCCTTGGTGCGCATATTCGAGAGCGCCTTTCCTTTGCAGGGATTGACCACCAAATCATTGTCGCGGCTGTTGATGCCCACGATCATGCCTTCGTAAACCTCCACGCCCGCGCCGATAAACAGCGTGTTGCGCACCTGCAGGCTGTCGAGCGCGTAGCCCGTGGACACGCCCTGTTCCATGGCGATTAAAACCCCGTTGCTGCGCTTGGCCGGATCGCTGCCCTTGGGTCCGTAGCCGTGGAAACTGTGATGCATCATGCCCTCGCCCTTGGTAATGGTCATTAACTCGGTTTTAAACCCCATTAAGGCGCGCGAGGCGATGGTGTATTCAAAACGCGTCCGCGACGAGCCTTCCGGCGTCATATTGACGAAACGGGCTTCGCGGCGGCCCAGGCTTTCCAAAATCGCTCCCTGATGCGCTCCGGCGGCGTCGATCACCAAATGCTCCATCGGCTCCAACATTTTCCCGTCCGCCTCTTTAAAAATCACTTCCGGGCGCGAGACCGAAAGCTCGTAGCCCTCGCGACGCATGGTCTCGATGAGGATCGACAAATGCAATTCTCCGCGCCCGGATACCTTGAATTGGCCCTCTCCTGGCATGATTTCGATTTTTAATCCCACATTGGTCTGCTGCTCTTTAAGCAACCGCTCGCGCAAGTGCCTGGCGTTGACGAATTTTCCTTCGCGCCCGGCAAAGGGGCTGCTGTTAACCATAAACTCCATGGATAACGTCGGCTCGTCGATTTCCAAAGGCGGCAGGGCCTGGGGGCTCTCCGCCGAAGCCACTGTATCGCCCACATTGATCGTTTCAAAACCCGCAACCGCCACGATATCGCCGGCCCTGGCCTCCTCGATCTCCTGCTTGGCCAAACCCGTAAATTTTTTAAGCATCGTAATTTTAGAGCGAATAATATCGCCGTTGGGTTTGATCAAGGCCGCGATCTGAGATTTGGCCGTCCGGCCGTTGAGAATTCTTCCGATGCCGATTTTGCCCAGATAATTATCGTAATCGAGCATGGTGACCAGCATTTGCAGGGGCTTTCCCTCATTGACCAAAGGGCCCGGCACCGCCTCAAGAATCGTCTCAAACAACGGGGTCAAATCCGCGCCGCGCTCAGGCGTCAAACTGGCCCAACCTTCGCGCCCGGCCGCGTAAAGAACGGGAAATTCCATCTGCGGATCGGAGGCTCCCAAATCGATAAACAGGCCGAACACTCTCTCGAGAGCTTCCTGAGGGCGGGTGTTGGGCCGGTCCATTTTATTGATGACGACAATCGGGCGAAGGCCCAACGATAAGGCTTTGCGCAGAACAAAACGCGTCTGCGGCATGGGCCCTTCCACCGCATCAACCAAAAGCAAAACCCCGTCCACCATCTTCAAAATGCGCTCCACTTCCGAGCCGAAATCAGCGTGCCCGGGCGTGTCCGCGATGTTGATGGTGACCCCTTTATAGGGGACGGAGGTGTTCTTGGCTAAAATCGTAATCCCGCGCTCGCGCTCAAGCTCATTGGAATCCATCACCATCTCCTGCGCCTCGTCCGCTTTAACGGTGAAGGTGCCTGTTTGCTTAAAAATCGCGTCCACCAGCGTTGTCTTGCCGTGGTCAACGTGCGCAATAATGGCGATATTGCGCAAATCCGGACGACGATATTCGGTGGAGCTCAAATCATGTCTCTAATATAAGGAGTGCGGCTTAATTTTAGCAGGCGCAACAGCCCGCGGGCAGGCAAAAACGCCTGCGGGCTCAAGGGAAACGACGGGAACGAAACTTAAAGCTCGACGTCGGAAAGAGATTCACCGCCTGTGCCCTTGGAACCCTTAGGGCTCTTGGAGTCCCCCGCGTGCTTCTCTACGAATTTTTTGATGTCCTCGACATGGTCGAGAATCATCTTGGCTTTCCTCAAGCCGAATTGAAACGGGTACTTGTCATCCGGCCCATTGGCTAAAACGATCATGGGGTTGCCTTTGAATTCGGATTCGCGCGCTTCGCTCATTGAACCTCCTTACCGCCTGATTTCTTGGTCGCATCCAAAAAAGAATACATTAAGCCGATGGAAAGATAAGAATAGCGTTTTAGGCCTTCCCTAAAATTGCTCTTCCAGCCGGCTTTCAAATGCCAGCGGCGATCAACCTTATATTTGGCGCCGATTTCGCCGACCCCGGACCAAAAAGAGTCCGGCTTGCTCTCAACCTCGGCGCTCGCAATGGTCAATTGAGTCCGCTCCAGATTAAACCCCAAATATGGGTTTAATCTACCGAAGCCGCGGCCCCTGATTTTCTTGAAGGTAATCTCCGCCAAATTCAAACCCCAGACATCAGCCGTCTGTTCCCGGCCGCTGACGGTCGCCTTCTCGTACCGGTAGTAAAGGCCGGCGCCCAGGCTCAATTCATTGTCCTTGGAATCCCTCGATAAAATGTCCTCCAGCTTCAACGAAGGCGACAAGCGGCGGGTTTTCTGTTCCCCTTGAGTTTGGCCCATAAAATCAAAACCCAACCCCATCTTTTTGAGCTCGAATTGAATCGTCCAGGGAGAGTCCCCCGGCGCCTCCTGAGCCGCAACAATAGGCAGCGGAGCAATAATCATCAGCGCCCAAATAACGCCTAAAAAATTCCGTTTCATGTGAGCCTCCTATTCGCCGTCAGGAGATTTCTTGCCGCCCATTTTTTTCATCAGCTCACCGATATCGGGCATCCCTTCCGGCATTTGAGGCATACCGGCCATGGGATTTGCGGCTTCAGTTTCCATGACTTCCGGCTTGGCATCCTTGCCGTAAGCCAGGAGAACGGACATGGTTTCCGATTTTCCGGAGCGTGAAGTCTGTTTGATGACACCGTTGGGGCCGATGCCCGCCTTGACCCAAACCTCGCCGGTCGATCCTTCGGATTCATAAGTATATTTATCGGCGGTGAACGTCCCGGCCGGAACGCTTACCTTTTCCTTGCCGGCCTTTTTCATGGCGCTTTGAGGCGCTTCGCGCTTGTTCATTTTCATCATGGCGGTCATATCCATAACCCGGCCGTCCGGGGATTTCATCAAAACTTTTTTGGGCTGATCCGCGTTCTTGCCGACCAGCATTTTCATGATGCCCATGTTCTCGCCTTTCTTGGGTTTGGGCGACACCGCGGTGAATTTATTCTCGATCCAATAATCACCCCCCTGCTTGCCGACCACGGCCAAACGCCAACGCCCCTTCTCCTCCTGTTTTTTGCCGTCCTTGGCCACCGAATATTCGTATTCGCCCCAGGTTCCGACCGCAGGCTTGAATTCGCCCATCAGCGCCGGAGCGCCCGCTCGCTCTTTCGCCTGAACCCAAGACAATCCTGAAATCAAAACGACGAATGCCCAAAATAATTTCTTCACATCATCCTCCGTAAAATCAACCGTTGCAGACAACCGCCAAGGAACTATACTTAAAAAGAATAAGGAGGTCGCCGGACGCATGGGTCTGTCGCGCGCGTTCATCAAAAACGAGCTTCACGAAGCAAAAAAAGGCTTCCGCTTGGCGATTAAGCAGGAAAAATTAACCCTGGTTCAGGAATGCCGGCGCATCATTGATTTTCTCGACAACCTGCTCGCTCCGGCGGCGGACGGGGAGGGCTTGGCGGAAATCGGCTACGCAGCCAACGGTGGATTCCGTAAATGGTTCAAAGCCCGGTTGAAACGCTATCAGAAAAACGGCCGCGTTCTTTGGCGGCGGCGGCCGAAGGCCAAGGATCAAAACAAAGGCAGCGAAGAACTTTTCTGCGTTTGGCGGTTTTTGCGCAATTTAGGAGAAAAAACAGGGGATTGGGCGGTGGCCAAAAACAGCCGCGAGGACGACGACGTCGACGTGATCGCGCTCAACAAGAAAACCGGCCAAGCCATCAGTTTCCAAGTGACGAAATACGACCCGCGCGCCGAGGAAGAGTTCGCCAAATTCGGACTGGCCGTCGGCGGCGGGGGGCCGGACGCCTTGATCGAAATGGCCAAAAAGGTGATCCGGGGCAAAATTCACAAATGCCAGACGCCGGGGCTTATGCTGCTCCTGGACTGGTATATGGTCACCCCCAAGCGCATCGCGCGTTTGATGGAACGACGATTCCAGGAAATGCCCTTTGAAAAACTGCGCGGCATCTATATCGTCTGCCCCAGGCGAAACATCGTCGTCAAAGCGGCCTTCGCCTAAGGGTCCCTAAGGGTGCGGCCGAGGCGTATCTCTGCTACATTTAAATATGCGCGTTTTGCTTATGGCGCTGATCCTTTGTTTGACATTTTCCGTTCATGCGCGCGAACCCGGCGAACCGGACGGACGGACGGACGACGGTCGAGATGTTGAAGATGCGCTTTGAAATCGAACCCAACTGCTGGACCGAGCGTATGCCGTCGGGTGAAACGCTGGGTCCTTCGATCGTGGAGCGCTTGCCCCAGGCCGCGGCCCTTCTTCAGGCCTGCCACCTGACCTACCCTTCGCTTCAATTCAACGATCAAATCAGACGGCATATGGATAAAACCATCATCGTCGCCTGCCGGCCATCCGGCGAGGATCGCGCTTCCACTTGCGGCGAGGCAGGGCGCGAAACCGACGACACCTTAATTACGCTTTTTCCGGCGGCCTACGGGAACGACCGGCGCGGCTGCCACAAAACAAAAGTCGGAGAAACAATTATTCATGAATTTCTGCATCTCGCTGGCGTGCCGAGTGAACTCATGCACAATTTCATGGGCGGACAAACAGAAAACGATGCGGTGTTCGGCATCGAGCGGCTCTGCGCAGGCGGCGATGAAAGCCTCGGGCGGCTCTTCTATTCGCAATGCATGAGCGCCCTGGGGAGCGAATCAAGCGCCGATGAAATCTGCGCCGGAATCAAATACGAGCGGCTTTATGATTTGATGCGCAACTCCAAGGCCTATGCCGCCAACAAACAGCGGCGTTGCCCCATCCGCCGGCGCTGCCGGCCGGAGGACATTGTTTGGATCATGGAAGAAACCTTTGAAAACGTCGTCTACCACCAAAGCGATATTTCTTTGGATGAAGAAGAGTTGGCCTTCTTGCGGCAACGCTACATCGGCCCGCCGCCGCATTTCATCGAAGACCTCCCGCCGGAATACTACATCAACAAATAACTCAATCGCTTTTGGCCTTGGACTCCGCCGCAAGAAGGGCCTGGTAAGTATCCTTAAGCCCCAAGAAAGCCTCGGGCAAATAAATTCGGGCGCGGTGGACCAAGGTGGCGGAATTGATCTTTTCTCTCCTATTTTTAGAGCGAAACTGACAAAGCGTCTTTTTCATATTCTCGAAGCCGATCATTCCTTCGCTCCAGACGGAAGCCGGTTCAAAGGGGGCTTTCTTGGACAGGCACACTAGGAGGCCGGCGTATTCGTCGTCATGAGGATCGTCCTCGTCATTGCGCTCAATCCGGCAACGGAGCTTCTCCGCCGTGGACCAATCGTCCCCTAAAATCTTTACGCAATTTTGCATTGTGTTTTCATCCGCGCTGCCCATATGAGGCGCCGCGGTATGACAAAAATCCTTGGCCAGCTCAGCCATTTCAATCAGTTCCGCTTTTGTGACTTCCGACGGGTTCTCATCGTCGATGCTGATCTCGTTGCACCCTGCCCAAACCGCGCCACGAATCAAAAAAACGACGGCCAAACACCAGGCGGCTCTTCTTTTATCCATAATTTAGAAATACCAGCAATAAGGCTCAAAAGCAAGGGGGGTGGCCGTATGAATAAAACCGGAGTCTTGGAAGCCCTGCAAGAAATTCCCGGCGTGGGCAAATCCGTAGCCGAAGACCTCTGGAAACTCGGCATAAAAAAGACCGGGGATTTGCGCGGGCAAAATCCGCAGCGCCTTTATGAACGTCACTGCCGGCAAAAACGGCAAATCGTGGACCGGTGCATGCTTTATGTTTTGCGCTGCGCGGTGTATTACGCCTCAGCCAAAAATCCGAACCCCGAACTCTTTCAATGGTGGCGTTGGAGCGATGAAAATATGCGCAGGCGAAAAAATCCCCTTGCTTTATTCTAAGGCGAATTTATTCTTTATGAAAAGATGCCTTTGCCGGATCGCGCTCCGGCGCTCCGGTGAAAGTCCCGCTTTTTGCCTGCGCCCAAAGACCCAGGAAAAATACCCAAAAGGCTCTGGGGAAAAAACCCAACGGCTGCTTTAATTGATTTATGCTCATCGGCGTTTGCATCGTTTCCATGATCGGCTTTTTAAGTATGCGTCCGGCCAACGCCCAGGTCAATATCTCTTCGAACGACGGTTTGGCCGCTGAATGGAAAAATCTTGAACGAACGAACGACGGGTCCGCTTGCCCTTGCCGACGAAACAAAACAGAGCCTGTCCGTATCTCAGGATGGCAGCGAGCGGGCGAGGTCACGGCAGGCGCCGTCAGCGGAGGTTTTGCCGTAGGCTACCCTCTTTATCGCCTTTCTCGCGGGGTTGATATGGGGCCCGCCATCCGATTAACCGCAGTCGGCGGCCGCGCCGGCGCTTTGGGCGGCTTAGCCGGAGCCGGGATTCACGGCGTGTTGCGGGATAAAATCGGGCCGGGCTGGAGCGCGCTGACGACAACGGCCGTCAGCTCCGTCGGCGCCGGCGTCATCGGCGCGGCGCTGGAAAAGGGCGCCCGCTTCGGCGAAGTCGCTCCCCCGTTGATGATTTTAGGCGGGGCCGGGGCCTTGGTCGGCATCGGCGCCGTCGAACTCATCCGCTACTTGAACAAAAAATAGCCCCGCCATCCTCCGGCCAAGAAAAGCATAATAACGCCATGAACAAAAAAATATCCCTTTTGTTTGTTCGTTCCGGTTTCCTCGCGCTGGCGGCCGCCGCCATGACCGGCTGCGGCTTGATTTATTCCAATGTGCGCGCGCCTTACGGCTACAACACGGCGACGCCGGCTGATGTCGCGGCCAGTGAAACGGATGAAACGGTCACGGGAGAAGCCTGCAATCAATCGGCTCTTTATCTGGTGGCCTGGGGCGACGCCGGTTACGCGGCCGCCGCCAAAAAAGCCCTGGCCGGGCATACGAATGCCATTCTCTATGATGTGCGCGCGGACCTCAGAGTAAGGGCTTATCTCCTGGGGCTTTACACGCGCACCTGCACCGTGATCACGGCCAGAGTCGGCAAAGCCAAAGGAACTTGAGACCCTTCGCCATTTTTTTTCTTTTGGCCTGGACGGGATTGGCCGACGCCGAGCGCTTGCCCCATGAGGTCAAACCCGGCATTCTCAGGCCCAGCGGCTTATTTGTTCTTTTTTACGACAGCAAAGGGCCTTTAAATTACGCAACCCTGACCCATCGCGGTTTGCCTCACGACGCCGAGCCAATCGGCGAAATCAAAGAAAAAAGCTGCCAATTCGGACTCTCGATCCCGTTGGGGATTCCTTATGCCTCCTCGCGCTCATCATCGATCTCAAGCGTTTACGGAGATTCGAGCTTCGTCAAGATGATGGGCAAACTGCGCAGCCGTTACCCGGATTTAACCGGGATTTACGACGTCAAAATGGATAAACACACGATACGCGTTCTGGGGATTTTCACACGGATGTGCATAGAAGTCACGGCGCAGGGATTTAAATAACAACGGAGAGGGAGGGATTCGAACCCTCGAGGCCCTTTCGAGCCTACACGCTTTCCAGGCGTGCCGTTTAAACCGCTCACGCACCTCTCCAGAATCGACGACAGGGAAAGCGTTGAGAGAGACTGTATTTTAGGAAAAGGGCGTCAAATGAAAACGGCCAAAATGCCGGTGAACCCGTGCACGGAGAGCGAGGGCCCCTGGGGGACCAGCTCAAACGAAGAAAACATGCCCACTAAAGGAAAAGCGCCCAAACGCTCGGTGATCAATTTTAAATCGTGGTCATCCTCTCCGAAGAGATCGCGGCCCCGGCCCGCGCAATTGAAATAAAATCCGAATTTCGGACGGCGGCCCTGAAGCTGCGAAGCCAGGGACTCGATGCCGTGGAGCATTTCCCGGTGCGCCCATTCCTTCTCGCGAAGAACGAAGGTAATCTGGCGCCCGACCTGCAATTTTTCCTCAAACAGCAATCCGCCCGTATTGGGATCGACGCCCAAGATGGGCCTCACCACGAATTCCGACGGATGCGGCGGATGCCGGTTGTCGGAATCCGCAAGCAGAATGCCGGCCAATAAAGGCAGCGGCTTGTCCCAATGCTTATTGGGGTGCAGGCGCCGGATGGTCTGCGTCAACTCTTCTTCGAGAATTTTGGCGGCCGGACGGCCGGCAAGTTCCAACACCAAATTATTGCGGACCTTGGTCACCTGAAACGGCGATGAAAGGGCGCGGCAGCCATAGGCCACGTTCAAGGAAAGCGCCATGGACCGGGAAAATCCGATCAAAACAGCGGCGTTGCGGTAGCCTTGGTCCTGATGCAAAACAGGGGCGCCGCCGGTCTGCTTGAGGAATCCGCTGGCGCCGGCGCCGAACATGGCAATGCGCCCGTCTTGAGCCAAGCCCTTGAACGTCTGGGCATCGAAGGCCGCGGGGTCGGCCAAAACCATCAATGATCCGGGTTCTTGTTTTTTATCCAGCACGGGCAAGGAGGGCTTGGATCCGGCGCGCCAAAGAGCGCTGCGTATCAGCCCGGCGCCGCCTTCGAAATCAAAAACAACGATGGCGGCGCCGGACCCATCCTCGAACTCTCCCTCCGGAACCACAATGCCGCTGGCTGAGGCGCCCGCAATTTCTTTGGCGCCGGTGACCTTGCGCACGGTTTCCAACAAAGGCATGTACTCGGCGATGGGATGCGCCGTGGTAAAGACCAGCGCAAAATCAGCGCGCACCGCGCCTGCGTTGCCCATGGCCAAATCGCCGGCCTCGGCCGCGAGAGCGGCAGGATCGCTGTGCTGGGAAAAACCGACGCCGATTCGCATGCCGCGCCTCCTTTTTGGGATCGATATCCGAACCGGAATGTCCGAACCTATGAAAAGCCTACCCCCAAAAAAAGCTTCCCGCAAGGCATGCCTCCGCCAAATTTCTATGATGATACGGCACTCTTCTCATGCGACCTTGCCATCTTATTCTCGACGGTTCCTGGGCCGCCTTGTCGGCTCAATTGGCGCGCTCCATCGCCGCGGCCCGGACCGAAGCTCAAGCGAATGACCGCTTGGTCGTGGCTGTCCCCTCGCAAATCGCGCGGCATTGGCTTTTAAAAGAGCTGGCGCGGCAGTTGGACAATGATTTGGCCGGCGTTGATGTCATCACCATCCATCAACTGGCCATCGAGAGTTTCCGCTGGCTTAAGCGCGACGCGCCTGATGTCACCGAAGACAAGCGCTACCTGGCTTGCTGCTGGAAGCTGATCCAAGAGCGGCCCGCGTTTCATTACCCCAAACGCGACCCCTACCCGACCTGCGCGGCCTTGTATTCCGTCGTCCGCGAATTAAGGGATGCCGGGGTGACGCCTGAAGAAGCCGAGTGGCTGCTGACGAATGAACCCTACGAAAACCTGCCGCCCAGGGCCGGGGCGCGCGGCCGCGATGTGTTCGGCCTTTATCATGACTACACCCAAACGCTCAACGAGAACGGCTGGACCGACGGACCGCAAATGATGCTTGAAGCGGCAATGGCCATCAGTGAAAACGCGGCCGGCGGCCGGGGCGACGCGCCGGGCGCTCTGTTCATTTGGGGCTTTTATGAATTCACGGGCGTTCAAAAACTTTTTCTCAAAGCCGCGGGCGGCTTATGCGCCGTGACCGTTTTTCTGCCGCAAGATGCCTTCACACAGCCGATGGCTGACGAGTTCATCGGGTGGGGATTTAAAGCGGCCGAAAACACCCGGCCGCGCGACGCCGCCGGCCATGCGGACATTCTCCGCTGCGCTTCGCCCCAAGAGGAAGCGCTAACCGCGGCCCGGCTGATCAAAGGCTGGGTTCAAGAGGGACATGCGCTGGCCTCCTGCGCCGTGATTTACCGGGACACCGCCGCTTATTTTCCGATCCTTGAAAAAATTCTGTTGGAAGAAGGAATCCCTTTTGTGGCGCCCGAAGATCCGCGCGAGACCTTGGCTCAAAAACCCCTGGGCGCGGTGTTAAAAGCCGCGCTTCGTTTCTGGGAAAGGCCCGGCGCTTCCCGCGCGCTCGACATACTGGAGCGGCCCATGAACGGTATCGCCCCCGAACTCCGGCCCCATACCGCGGCGGCGCTCGCCAGACTGCTCTCATTATCGCCGGCTCAGCGCAGCCTGCTCATCGCGCAAAAAACAGCTGCGGGCGCCGTTGAACAACTCGTGGAATGGGAACCGGACTGCCCAAAAACACTCAAAGGCAAAGTCGCCCAAGAGACGCTCCGATGGTTCGAATTATTATGGGAGGGGGCCGATCTCAGCCGCCAGGCGACGCCCGCGGCGCTGGCTGCGTGGCTGGATAAAATAGCGGTCAAACCGGCTGCTCCGGCGCTCAAGCAAGCTTTGGAAAAATTCCGCGAAATTCTTGAGGCGTTTCCCGCCACCCTCTTGAATGCGCGCGCGATTGCCGTTGAGCTGATGGAAGAAGCCATGGCCGGCGTGATCCTCGATTCCGCGCGCACGCCGGAGCGAGCCAACGGGGTCTGGTTATTAAGCGCCAACCAGGCCAGGGGCGGCTGCTGGCCCAATGTGATTATTTTGGGCGCGGTCGACGGGGCCTACCCCATGGACCCCCGCGACAACCCCTTTCTCCCCGATATCCTGCGCCGGCGCTTAAATGAACTCGGTTTCGGCTTAAAAGAAACAAAGCGCGACCGGCGCTTCAAAGCCCGCCGGCTCAAAGAATCCGTTCTGGAAACCGCGGAAGACGCGCTGATTTTCAAGCTTCTTCAATCGTCGGCCGGGCGGGCCTGCGTCATCACCTACCCTCAGGTGATGACCGACGGCAAACCCGCCCTGCCTTCCCCTTATCTTGATCTCCAGGCCCCGCCCGGCGAACCGGGGCCGAAAAAATTGCCGACCGCGCCAGGCAACGGCTCCGCCCGGCAACAAACCGCGACCATCCCCGAGCCCTCAGCCGCCGCTGTCGTGCGTCTGGATAAAAACGACTGGAATGATTGGCTGTCGAAACGCAAACGCCTAAGCCCCACGGCCTTATCCGACTTTCTCTCCTGCCCGCAAGCCTTTGCTTTCAAACAGATTAAACGCCTCCCCGGCCTCCCTCCGCCGCCGCGGGCGGAATTTTTTCCGGCCGTTTTTTTGGGGGAGGCCTTTGCCCGGACGCTCTACAACGCCTTCGGCGGCCCAAAAAAAGCGCCTTGGAAACTGCTGTGGAATGAAGAGCTGGGCCGCGCGTTCGGCGCGATCGACCGCAGTCAATTGGCGCCGGCCGAACGCTATAAAATGAACCGGATCGAATCCCTTTTAGAATTATTAAACGCTGAATGGGCGAAGCTGGCGCCGGCCATGCCCGCGAAAACGCTGGAGCGCGAAAAAACCCTGGCGCTGACCGGCGGCAACGGCCGCGTCATGAGCTTCGAATGCCGGGCGGACCTGGCGCTGGGGGAAGACACGTTCGTCGAAATCAAGCTCAAACGGCGCTCCGCGTTCGGCGATACAACGGGCGCGAGGACCAAAGCCTTGGGCATGCTTGAAAAACTCATGTCCCCCGGCTCCCCGGAAGGGCCGCGCTACGGCCTTCAAATTCTTTTTTACCTGCTCCACGCCCAGGAAAAAAACCCGTCCTCGGGCCAGGTGCTGTTGATCAACGCCTATTGGGAAGTCGCCGCCAATAAAGCGCCGCTTGTGTTCGGCTGGAAAACCGCAGAAAACTTGGCGCCGCAACGCGAGCGGCTGAGCCGGTGGCTGAATCTTTTCGAGGCCGGAGTCGCGGCGGATGCCGAAACCGTCCTATTTCCCTTTTGGCCGCATGAAAAATTCGCAGAGCGTTGCTCTTATTGCCCGCACCAATCCTTGTGCTTAAAAGATGTGCCCGCGGCGCGGCGCATCCATGAAGAGCTGACTCAACCCTTAAGCGCTTCGTTTGCGCTTGAAAACGACGATGATGAATAAAAGCCTTTTTCAAGAGCCGGACTTGGAATCGCGGGCCCTGGCTGAAATCCTGGCGGATTTTTCCAACAATATCATGGTTCGCGCCTGCGCCGGTTCGGGCAAAACCAGGCTCTTGGCCGCCAAATGCCTGGTGGCCTTGCTGCGCCAGGAAGGACCCGGCCGCGTGGTGGCCATCACATTCACGGAGAAAGCGGCTCAGGAGCTTAAAAGCCGCGTTCTGCATTTCTTAAAAGCCGTGGCCACGGCTTTGAGCCCGGACAGCCTGTCATTCGACGGCAGCATCCCCTGGGCAGAAATCGAGCATGGGCTTAAAGCCCAGCGCCATTTTCCCAAAGGCGAACGGTTCTGGAGCCATCTCAACAAAAAAGCCGGGCAGCTCCTGGACGTCAGCGCGCGCCAAGGACTGGAAATCGGCACCATCCATTCCTTCGCCAAAAAAATACTGGACAATCACCCCTTGGAAGCCCTGGGCGGCCTGTTGACGCGCTTTGACGCCAGCGGGGCCGGCCTTAAAGAATTGCTGGGGGAACTCTCCGGGGATGAAATCGTGCATCAAGCCGCCGCCTTAAGCGGCGTCTCTTATGCGCAACTGGAAGCCTTGCTGTTGGAAACGCTGGAGGAAACTAAAAAAGGGCTGGGGGGACGGCCGGGCGAAACGCTGAGCTTCAGCGCCGATCATGCGTTCGCCCGAACGCTTCAAGAGGCCTGGCCGAACATGCTCGCCAAAGTGAAGCGGGCGCTGGAACAAAGCAAGGAAGAGGGTTATCTTGACTATGACTTAATCCTGTATTGGCTCGACCGGTTTTTAAACGAAGGCCCGGCGGATATGATCGCGGATGTGCAGGCCGGCATCGGGTATATCCTCCTCGATGAACTTCAAGACACGGACCCGGTCCAATTAAGGATCATCGCGCGCCTGGCGGGCATGGCCCCCGGCGTTAAGGAAGCGCCCGGAGGCCGCTTATTCATGGTCGGCGACCCGTTCCAATCGATTTACGCTTTCCGGGGCGCGCGGCCGGAACTGATCTTCGGCGCCAAAGAACGCATGAATGTCAAAGAATACACGCTGGCCGGCAATAAAAGAAGCGGCCCGGGCATCCTGCGCTTCGTCAACGAAGTTTTTCACGGCGCCTTGGAAGGCTATGAGCCCATGGGCGCGGCCGGAAAAAAATCCTTCAACGCGGACGTCATCTATTGGCATCAAATGCCCGCCCAATCGTCCGGAGACAATCATGATGAACGCCGCCGGGAAGCCCGGCATGTGGCCGCCGCCATTGCCGGGCTGGCTCGCGAACGCGTCTGGCCTTGGAAAAATTTTGCGATCCTGCTGAGGAAAATGAGCAATGCCTGGGTGTATTTTGACGAGCTCAAAAAAGCGGGCGTCCCGGCCGTTCTCGAAGGTTCGGAAACGGCCGCGCTGCGCATGTCTCTGACGGTGCGGGATTTGTTTTGGCTGATGACGCTTTACGGCAACCCCGATGACTCCAATGCGCGTTTCTATTTCCAGTACACGCGCCGGCGCGACGCCGACATCGAACAAGACATCGTCCGTCCCGTGGCCGGCTTAAGGGAACGCCTTTTTGAAACGGCTGCTCCCGGGCTGATCGTCACCGGCTTAAAGCAATGCTTCGGATTATCGGCCCAAGCGCGCGCCCTGGGACCGGAGGAAACCCGCGCTTGGGAAATCGCCGAAGTTCTGGCCTGGAGTTCCGGCGGCGATTCGGCCGCCTTCCTGAAAACGCTGCGCTCGCGGCTGGAGCCCCGCCTTGAAGAGGAGGAAGAAGACAGAAAAGAAGCCTCCTGGGAAGGCGATGCCGTACGCATCGCCACCATTCACAAGGCCAAAGGACTTCAATTTCCCTGCGTTGTGGTGGCGGGTTTAGCGGACTGGAAGCTCAAGGTTCAAGGCAAAAAACTTTTTTGGGACCCGGCCACCGGCCGCGCCGCCATCGCGTTTAACAGCGCGGCTAAGGACAATTTTTTGGGATCGGATCCGGCGTTATTTAAAGAACTCAAAGAAGCCCGGCGCCAAAAAGAATTGGCCGAAGAAGCCCGGATTCTTTATGTGGCGCTGACCAGAAGCGAGGAAATGCTTGTTGTGTTTGAGCCGCCCGCCGCCGATAGAACGCGCTCCCGGTCGGTGGGCGCAGTTTTAACCCCTTTAACCAAAGCCAAAACCCTGGCTCAAGAGTGGGACTGCCCTCTCTGCAGCGCCCGGGAGCAGTCCGCTCCCGAAATGCCGCCGGCCCCTCCGATCGCCGCCGGCCAGAGCGATCCCATTGAAGCCGTTCCGGCTCAAATCAGGCCCGCCTTGCTTTACGCTTCGGAAAAAGAACAATTATCGGACCAGGAGCATCCGGCCGGAAAACGCGCGGGCAAAGGCGACCCGCGCCTCATTGGACAACTGATCCATTCGGTTCTGGAACGCCTGCCTTGGGGCCCGGCTGATCAACAAGAACTGAACCGTTTGTTCACCCAAGCCGCGTCCGATTTGAAAAAAAACGAAAAAAACTGGGCAAAGGGCACCGAAGAAGAAGCGCTTGCGGCCCTCGGCGTATTTCTTCAATCGGACTTATGGCGTGAGATATCAGGCCGGCGGCTTCTCGCGCGCGAGCTGCCCGTCGCCTATGCTGCCGGCGACTCTTTGATTGTCGGCCGCGTGGATTTGATTTACGAAGAAGCCCCGGGCCTTATTGTTGTGGCGGATTACAAAACAGAAGCCGCGTCCGCCCAAGAGCATCGCCTTCAAGGCCGCCATTACCTAAACGCGCTGGAAGGATTTAAAAAACGCCTCGGCGCCAAAAATATGATTTTTGAGGTTATCTCGATCAGCAATGCCAAGCGTTACCGCTTGGGTGCCTGAGCCAGGCGTTCCCGGAAAAAAAGCCGCATCCCTTCTTTCCAATCCGGCAGCGGGCCGCCGAAATCATGGCGCCACAGGCGATCCGAAAGCTCCAGGCGCTCGGGGCGTCCGGCGGACAAATTCAATTCCTGTCTGGTCGAGGGCGCGGCTAAATGCCGGGGAGCGCCGATGGTGTCCGCCAAATATTGGGCGATTTCAAGATAATTGGGAACGCCCGGGCTCACCGCATGATAAATTCCGTACGTCTTACGGTTCAAGAGCTTGATGATGGCCTGGGCTACGAAGGCCGCATGCGTCGCATGCGCGGCCCAATCAACGGCGCAGCGCATGGATGAGCCGGCGCGCAGAGCCGCAAAGGCGTTGTTAATGAAACTGAAGGTGTCGTTGGGGCCGCCGAACATTTTCCCGGTGCGCACAATAAAATAACGGCGCAAATGAGCCTGGATATAACGTTCGGCTAAAATTTTCGTTTCTCCATAAACATTGGCGGCTTTAGGCGGGTCGTCCTCGCCGTGAACGCAGCGCGCATCCAAACCGTAAAAGACCTGATCGCTGGAAACGAAACAAAGCTCGGTATCAAAACGGTCGCAGGCTAACGCCACGTTCCTCGTTCCTAAATAATTGACGCGATAAGCTTCTTCGGGATTCTTCTCGCATTCATCCGGGCTTCTTAAAGCGGCCAAATGAATCACCACGTCGGGATTTTGACGGGTGATGGCGGCGCGGACCAAATCGCAATCTCCGATATCGAGCGGTTTCCAAACAACACCCGGAAGCATTGCCCCGGGCTGTTTTCTGGAAAAGGCGGCGATTTCCCAATCTAAACCTGCCTGCCCGGCAACGTCAAGCAAAGCGCGGCCCAACAACCCCGAAGCGCCGACAATCGCTGCGCGCATGGATTTATCATAAAGAAAAATTTGATAAAAAGCAGCTTCCATGCAGCCGGCAAAATTCACCCTAGGCGTTGATGAAGCAGGACGGGGTTCGCTGATGGGGCCCATGGTTTTATCCGGGTTCTTTTTAAGGGATCGCGAGGAATTGGAACGCCTCAAAGCATTGGGCGTCGATGACTCCAAAAAGCTTTCGCCCGGTGAGCGGGAACGCATTTACGAAGCCATGAACGGATTCTCTTATCAAAGCGTCGTCTTTACGCCCAAAGATATCGACCGGGAAAATATCAACCGCCTGGAGCTTTTAGGCGTGCGCGACTTAACCCAGCGCTTTAAGCCTCAAATCCTGATTTGGGACGCGCCCGTGCCGCCGGAAGGCATCCCCAAGCTGCTGTGTCATTTACGCTTCGTGGTCGGCTGGACCGAAGAAGCCCCAAGCCCGCATATCATTCTCGAAAACAAGGCGGACGCGACGTATGTGGCTTGCATGGCCGCCTCAATCGTGGCCAAGGTGACCCGGGACCGGGAAATCGCGCGGCTGCGCCAAACCCTGGGCGATTTCGGCAGCGGCTACCCTTCGGACCCAAAAACCAGGGCGTTCATCGCCAATGTCAACGGCGGCTGGGAAGCCATCGCCCCGCATGTCCGACATAAATGGTCCACCCTGAAAAAAATATCGGATTTAAAATCTCAAGCTTCGGATTCCCAACAGCAAACGCTCTGTGCTGCGTAGCTTCAACGGCAAAAAACCCAGCGTTCATCCCAGCGCCTTCATTCATCCCTCGGCTGAAATCATCGGCGATGTCCAAATCAAAGCCCGCGCCTCGATTTGGCCCGGCTGCGTATTGAGGGCGGATACGGATCGCATTATTATCGGGGAAGGAACCAATGTTCAAGACGGCACCGTCATTCATTGCGATCCGGGCGCGCCTTCGATCCTGGGCAAACATATTACGGTCGGGCACCGGGCGCTGATTCACGGCAGCCGTATCGCGGACCATGTGCTGGTGGGCATGGGCGCCATTGTCATGGCTGCGCGCATCGGATCCTGGTCCCTGATCGGCGCGGGCGCTTTGATTTTAGACGGCGCGAACATCGCGCCTCGAAGCCTGATTTTAGGCGTCCCGGCAAAAATCCTCCGCAAAACAGGCCCTAAAGAAAAAACAGCCATCCGCAACGGCGCCAAAAATTACATCCGGCGCGCCAAGGCCCACCGAACAACAAGCGTTGCGCTGTTTGGCTGAACCCATCCGCCCCCGCCGAATCTACACTATGTTGCTGCGACGTTTTGGGCCGCAAGGCTGGTGGCCGGTGACGCCGAACAACTCGACGGCCCCCCGATATCATCCCGGACGCTTCCCCGGCATCAACCCTAAACAAGCGTTTGAAATCGCGGTTGGGGCGATTTTGACCCAGAATACGGCCTGGTCCAATGTCGAAAAAGTCTTAGACGCCATGAACAGACGCAACTTCGTCAGCCCTCAAAAAATTCGCGCCGCCCGCGGCGCGGAGCTCGCGGCCCTCATCCGCTCAAGCGGGTATTTCACTCAAAAAACCCGCAAACTCAAAATTCTGGCCCGCTTCGTCGGCCAAGAAACCGGCGATGACCTGACATCATTAAAAAATAAGCCCATGGATTGGCTGCGCAGCCGGCTGCTGGCTTTATGGGGCATTGGGCCGGAAACCGCGGATTCCATTATGCTCTATGCCCTGGGCCGCCCGGTTTTCGTCGTGGATGCGTACACACGGCGCATCGGGGAACGCCTCGGATGGCCCTTTAAAAACAAAACCTACGAAGAGATCCGCGTTTTTTTCGAACGACGATTACCGGCCGACGCCCGCTTATTACAGGAATACCACGCCCTGTTGGTTGAACTGGCCAAACAACATTGCATCAGAACCAATCCTCTGTGCGCATCCTGCCCGTTAATGAACGTCTGCCCAACGGGAATCAAACGCGCCCCACGGCCATGAACATCTTCTGCCTCGCTGTTTTTATGGGGTCGGCCCTGACTTCTTTTTATGCCGTTGAGAAACGCCGGCCCGGCCTGTTGGCCTTAGCCAAACCGCTGACCACGCTGGCGTTGATCGGGGTCGCCGGTTTCCCGCCTGAAGGATTTTTTAACGGCATGATCGCCGCCGGTTTGCTTTTTTCATTAGGCGGCGATATCGCCTTATTGAGCGACAAGGATAAGCCTTTTTTAATCGGCCTCTCCCTGTTTCTGCTGGCCCACCTCTGCTATATCGTCGCCTTCCTGGGCCAAGCGCGATGGGCTTCCTTCATGATGCCGGGATCGCTTTTCTTGGGATTGACGGCTTTGCTGTTCGTCAGGATTTTATGGCCGGGCTTGGGCGGATTAAAAATTCCCGTTGTTGTTTATGCCGCGGCCATCACCACCATGGTGACCCTTGCCCTTGGTCTTGTGCCCGGGCCGCTGCCTAAACAAGCCGCCTTATGCGGGGCGGCCGGAGCTTTGCTCTTTTATTTGTCTGACGCAAACTTGGCCTGGGCTAAATTCAAAAACAATTACCCGCGCGCCGAACTGGTCACTCTTTCGCTTTATTGGGCGGGTCAATTGGGGATTGCCCTTGCGGCGTCGTCGGGTTGATCAAACGCTCGATGGCCTGAAGCAGCAGCGGGGTCGCGCGGCGGCCCAGAGAATTAGTCTCCTCGTAATGATGCCCCTTGGGCCTGGGGTGCATGGCCGGGCTCATGGCATTGATCCGAAAATCGTATTCCGGAACAATATAACCGATTTCATCATTGGCTAATCCGATAATCATGCGCACGCGGCCCGGCATTTTCTCCTTAAGATAAGGCCCCTTGGGCGCGCGGTTGACATCAGGCGGCCTGGGGTTATCGGGCTTGGTCAGCGGGTAATGAAATTTAAACTCGCCGCCATAACCACCTAAAACCAACTCCGGAAAAATCTCGCCCGGCACGGCAAGCAAGCTGGCGGCGCCGCCCAAACGAACCAACGCCGCTTCTGTTTCAAGATAAGGAAAAACACGCCCGAAAACACGCGCGTCGAGCCAAGAAAAAAACAGCCTCATGTGCCGCCCCCAATGTTTCCAGTAACGGTCCTTCCATGGCCGGCCCTGGGCATCCACAATCGGCCGGCCCTGACGCACATTCTCCAGGAAAGCCAGATAAAGAATATTTTCGATGGGTAGAAGAACCGTTGTTGAAGAAACGGCCAGCGCCGCGTCTTGGCCGACGGGCTGGGCATCGGCCGCGGCGTCAACCGCGTGATGGGCAAGTTCCTTGCCGATACGCTCGGCCTCGCCGAACGTCGGGGCTCGGGCGTCCGGGCTCATCAATCCGCCGATGGAGCCCGCGAAAAAAACCGCGGTTCCGCCGGTTAGCAACTCCAATTCGCGGGTGAGGTAAGACGCGAAATCGCCGGTGATTTCAAAATTATCGCGGCCCAGAACTTCCGGATGGCAAGACCAGGAAACAATCGACGCCACCCGGCGGCCGGAGGAACGGCTTTTCATGACCAAAACCCCCATCTCATCGTCAATCACCATAGGATCGCGAAGGTCTCGAACCAGCCCGGCCACCGGCACTTTGCGCGCGGCTGCGGTCAACGACACGGGCTCAAGGCGTTTCAGCAAATCCGCGATCAACGCCTGGACCTTGGTGACGGTGTCCTCTATATAAACGGGATCAACGCCGCCAATGCCGGGTTCAGGCCCCCACAAGCCCAATGTATCCGGGCCGGAATGCGTATGCACGGAAGCGACAAGAATATACGCGTCGGGAAAGGCGGAGCGAATTTTCTCCACCTGCGGCCTGGCGAATCCGATGAAATCCAAGCCGACCAAAACAACGGTTTTATTGCCGTCGCTTAAAGCCGCGGCGCGCGCGTACAAAGGATCGCGCACGCCGCGAGCCGGGCGGCCTTGCGCGCCGTAACCGGCCAAATACACGGGCCGGGACAAATCCGGGGTAATATCCGCTTTTCCGGCGGCGCCGCGCCAGCCGGCAAATACGGGGTTTTGCAGGACGAGGGCTAAAAAAAGAAAAACGGCGCTTGTCAGGGCGCCGTTGCGCTTAGATCGCTTTCCTTGACCCGAATGATATTGGAATAAATCCATGGCCTTTTTTTCTTACGCACCGTACGCCAGGCTTCGACGCGGTACAAGCCCGGGGCCTCAACCGGCCACGACAGGCTCTCGCCGGTTGTTTCGCCCAGCTTCTTATTATCCTTAAAAATCTTGATATTGCCGACCGCTCCTTGAGGAAGCGTCGCGCTCAACGTGCGCGAAGAAATCTCAAAACGAAAGCCTCGCGCGTCCTCGATGACGGGAAAGCCGACATAGCTTCTGCCCCCGGCTAAGGCTTTTAAGATCGCCTCTTCGCTTTTGCCCTCGGCCCAAACATAGGTGGCCAAAAACTCGAAGGAGGCGTCGTACGGATCAATGAGCCGTCCCATCACCCGGACGTTTTGATGCGCGTCATTGCCGCCCATAATACCCAAGGGCCGACCGGCGACCAGGCGATGCCAAATTTTGATCTCCGTTTTATGATGCCTCAAAAAACTCAACCAAAGTTTGCGCAAATCATCCTTGTGGGACAAAAGCAAATGCAGCCAGCGCGGCCAATGCCTCCAAGCCCGCCAAATATCCATGTGCGGATTGTAAATCTCGACGCCGTCCAGCATATCCGGGTACGGAAATTTGGGCGAATAGGCGGTATGCCCCAAAAACAAAAAAGCCCCCGCTGCTTTGGCCTCCAGCAACCCTTCCATTTCATGGCCCCGCAGCCACAAAACCTTGCCTGCCGGGGAACCCAAAACCAGCACCTGATGTTTTTTCTTGATCGTGACTTCAGCTCCCTCAATCCACAACAAATTCTCCTCAACCGGCAGAACCGGAACGCCTTTGATTTTCAAACGCGGACGTACGCCTTTGGGCGGCGGCTGATGATCCGTTAAAATGACAAAGTCAAAATTCTGCGTCCGCAGCGCCTGGCCGATCTCCTTAAAGGAGCCTTTGCTGTCATGGGAACGATAGGAATGAACGTGGATCGCGCCTTTCAGACATTCTTCGGAAAAACCAAACGATGCCCAAAAAACAAGCCAAGAAAACAGCAGCATAAACCGCTAGGACTTGCCGGGGTTTTTTAAAATTTCTGGGTTGACGCAATTTGGCGGAGTTCGCCGCGCAAAAAAATCCAACAAATTACCGGCCGCAGCCTCGGCCATTTTCAGTCTCGTCTCAACGGTGGCGCTGCCTAAATGCGGGCTTAACACGACATTGGGCAGTTTGGCCAAGCCGGGCGCCAAACGCGGTTCGTCTTCATAAACATCCAATGCGGCGCCGGCCAAACGCCGAGATTTAAGAACGGCGACCAAGGCTTTCTCATCGATAATCGGACCCCGCGCCGTATTAATCAAATAAGAACCGGGCTTCATCAAATTTAATTCCCGCCGCCCGATTAAATGCCCGGTGGACGGGCTCAACGGCGCGTGAATCGTGACCACATCGCTGGTTTTAAGCAAATCCTCCAAACTCATGGCTGCGGCGCCCAGTTCCATTTCCGCTTCATCGTCGCGCTTTCTGGCGGTATACGCGATGCGCATGCCCGAAGCCAAGGCGCGCCGGGCCACGGCCCGGCCGATGCGGCCCAAACCGATAATGCCTAATGTTTTCCCCGATAAATCCCGCCCCAAAAAAAGATCCGGCTGCCAGCCCTTAAAGCGCCCCTCGCGCATAAAACGATCCGCCTGAGGCAAATGCCGGACAACGGACAACATCAACCCCCAGGTCAAATCCGCCGTCGCTTCCGTGAGCACGGAGGGGGTATTCGTCACCATAATGCCGCACTCGGTCGCAGCGGCGATATCGATATTGTTGTAGCCCACCGCGAAATTGGCGATGATTCTAAGCCGCGGCAATTTTTTGAGCAATGCCGCATCAATGCCATCGGTCAAAAACGACAGCAACCCCTCGCAGTTGCGGCCTTCGCGCGTCAAACGCCTCGATCCAACGGGCAGCGTAACCGGGATTTCCTTGACGGAACAAGAGCGGCTTAGGCGTTGTTTGATTTCAGGAAATATTTTTTGGGTGATCAGAACCCTGGGTTTCATGGGCTCAACGCATCAACGCCGGCCGGCGCCGGCGCGCAGGGTCCGCTCAGCTTACGGATAAATGCCCCGGATACGCAAAGCCTGGGCGACCCGCTCCACGGCCAAAATGTAGGCGGCCATGCGCAAATCGACTTTCTCCCGCTTAACGATCCGGTAGACCTCGTCAAAACCCTGCTTCATCACTTCCGTCAGGCGGGCGTTGACGTTTTCCGCTTTCCAGAACAGCGATTGAATATCCTGGACCCACTCAAAATAAGACACGGTGACGCCGCCAGCGTTGGCCAAAATGTCCGGGATCACGGTCACGCCTTTCGCTTTCAAAATCTGATCCGCCTCCGGCGTGGTCGGGCCGTTGGCGCCCTCAACCACGATTTTGGCTTTGATTTGAGCGGCATTTTCCCCGGTAATGGCGCCTTCCAAAGCGCAAGGCGCCAACACATCGCAATCGCAAGCCAACAACTCGGCATTGCTGATTTTTTTGGCTTTGGGGTAAGTGCCAACGGAAATGGCGTCTTTTTTATGGATGCGCAAATCCTCGATATCCAAACCATTGGGATCGTAAACGCCGCCGTCTTTATCCGACACAGCCACGACCTTGACGCCCATATTGTGGAAAATGCGCGCCGCGTTCGTGCCAACATTGCCGAAACCCTGCACGGCCACGCGCATTTTTTTAATGTCGAGGCCCAGCGTCTTCGCCGCCTCGATGGTCACCACGACCACGCCGCGGCCCGTGGCTTCGCGGCGGCCCTCCGACCCCCCGATTTCAATAGGCTTGCCCGTCACCACCCCTGGCGCGGTATGGCCTACGTTCATGGAGTAGGTGTCCATAATCCAAGCCATGATTTGCGAGTCCGTGTTCACGTCCGGCGCCGGGATATCCTTGTCCGGGCCCAACAACAAGCCGATCTCGCTGGTGAAGCGCCGCGTCAAACGCTCGAGCTCCCCCAAGGAAAATTTCTTCGGCTCGCAGATCACGCCGCCCTTGGCCCCGCCGAACGGCAAATTCATCACCGCGCATTTCATGGTCATCCAAAAGGACAAGGCCTTGACCTCGTCCAAACTAACGTCGGGATGGTAGCGGATGCCGCCCTTGGCCGGGCCCCGGTCCAAATTATGATGCACACGGTACCCCTCGAACGTCTTAATCGAGCCGTCGTCCATCTTGACCGGAATGGAAACGATAAGCACGCGCTTGCAATGCGCCAAACGCTCGTAAATCCATTGCTCGAGCCGTATTTTTTTGGCGACTTGATCCAACTGAAAAAGAGCCTGCTGCCAGGGATTCGTCAAAGAATGAACGTCCTTTTGTTCAAGGGTTGCGGGCATAAGTCCAGGGTCCTCCTTGATTTTTGTTAATGGTCCAGATACATGAAGCCCCCACAGGGCTTGCCCATATTTTAGCTGTTCCAACGTGCAATTTACGCAAGCCGGGGCTGTGGTAGAATGAACCAGAAATGTCGCGGAAACCCCCCTCAATATGAACAAAAAAGGCGCCGTCGAGGTCGTGACCGGCAGCATGTTCTCCGGCAAGACCTCGGAGCTGATCCGGCGCTTGCGCCTGTGCGTCTTGGCCAGAAAAAAAGTCCAAGCCTTCAAATCCCATTTGGATGACCGGTATAAAAACGATCAAATCGTCAGCCATGACGGTTTTGAATTCGAAGGCATCCCGGCCCGCTCCTCGTCGCAAATCCTGGAGCGGCTGACCCCGGACACCCAGGTCGTGGGCATCGATGAAGCCCAATTCTTCGACATAGGCCTCATCGACACCTGTGAATTAATGGCGGAACGGGGCATTCGCGTGGTTGTGGCGGGTTTGGACACGGATTACCGGGGCATGCCCTTTGAAGTCATCGCTCAACTGTTGGCCCGAGCCGAAGTCGTCACCAAAAACCTGGCTATCTGCAGCGTGTGCGGCAGCGACAAGGCGCATTATTCGCAGCGCTTGGACGGCGGCGGCAACGGGCGCGTTGTTGTGGGAGCCGCGGAAAAATACGAAGCCCGCTGCCGCAATTGCTTTGTCGCTCCCTCCGATCAAATTCCGGTAAAAGCCGGTATTCCGGAACTGGTCCAAAGCGCGCGCTAAGGGTCTGTTAAGGAATTAATGATCAATTTGGAGGCCCAGATTTGTACCGGATGCTAGGCGTAAGGAGCGCAGCGTGCCTGAAAGGCACGTCAGCG